>CAYXPG010000159.1:0-4626 GCA_964467205.1 uncultured Pirellulales bacterium
AAATACTCGTAAACTGTGTATTAACAATGGATTATGTCAATATACGCCTCCGCAGACGCTGGCAAAACAAAGCCAATTCAAAGCCAATCAAAGCCAATTTCAACCCAAATACGCCGAAAACAAACCCAATCAAACCCAATTTTTTAAAATCCTGGATTTTTAAAATCCAGTTTAGCTTTGCAAAATGTGCTTTGCCATTTTCGGTGGGCGGTGGAGGATTTCAGTGAAGTGGTGGACTAAAACTTTTTCTATTTCGCCGAGTGTTTTTTCATCCGCATCGACAAGCAATTTCAAATTACTCAAACAATCAGCGGCGGAATTGCTCAGGCCAATCCTGTCCGGGAAATTCGCCTCGCAATCTCTGCAAATCAGGCCGTTGGCGGAATGAGAGAAATAACTTTGCGGCCAATTCGGGCTGAAATTGCTTTTGCAGTTTACACAGGCGTTTAGAACCGGCTGTAAACCGATTTCTTTGAGCAGTGACAATTGAAACAATATCAGCAAAGAAATCGTGTCTCGTCGCTCATCGCTCGTCGTTCGCAGTTCGCTGGCATTTTCCAAGAATTGCAGGAAAGCATCGAAGAGTTCAGGATTCGGGTCGTATTCATTTGTCAGCAGATTTACCAGCTCGGCGGCAAAAGAGGCGCAGTGCAAAACAAAAAGATTGCCGGCCAGAGCGCCAAAGTTCGACTGCTGGTCGAACTCGGTAAGTATGGCAAGTTTTTCGCCGGCTGGGACCGAGACGACTATTTTTCCGTAAGAGAATACCTCAATCGGACCGTCGAAAGATGATTTGGGCCTTTTTGAGCCCTTGGCGATGGCGCTGATTTTGCCGGTCTCTCTGGCAAAAAAAGTTGCGATTTGAGACGTTTCGGAATAATCGAGAGCACGTATACAAATAGCTGTGTCCTTGGTAAGCATAGCATACAGCAAGTAATCATTTTATTGTTCGGTGATTTTCTGGAGTCTGATACGTTTTATTCTTCTGGCCTCGGCTGATGTAATAGTAAATTTAAGGTTTTCGTAATCAAATTTGACGCCGGTCTTCGGGATATAGCCTAAGTGCGAGAAGACAAATCCGCCGATGGTGTCGTAGTCCTCGTCTTCGGGCAGATTCAGTTCGAACCGGTCGTTGAGGTCGTCTATATATGTTCTGGCGTCAACCTCGACAGTATTTTCATCTATTTGCCTTATAGGTTCCGGCGGGGTCTCTTCATACTCGTCGGTTATTTCACCGACAAGCTCTTCGAGGATGTCCTCGAGCGTAACGATTCCCGCCGTCCCGCCGTATTCGTCGAGCACCACCGCTATGTGCAGTTTTTGATTCTGGAACTCGTGCAGCAGAGACCTCAGATGTTTTGTCTCCGGTACAAAGTAGGTGTTACGCATTTTGCCGCGCAGTTTGAAATCAGCAGCGTCTTTCCCAATTTCGCCCAACAGGTCCTTGGCATAGACCAGGCCGATTATGTTGTCTATATTTTCTTCATAGACCGGGACGCGGGTATGGCCGGCGTTATTGATAGTTTCCAGTACCGTCTGCAAATCGGAATTTACCTCAACGGCCACGATGTCGGTGCGGGGCGTCATAATTTCATCAGCGGCGGTGTCGCTCAATTCCAGTACGTTTTCAATCATCTCCTGCTCTTCTTCATCGACGACGCCTTCCATTTTATGCTGCTCAAGGTCGGTTAAGAATTCTTCCTGCCTTTCTTCTCTGTCCTCTTCGAGAGTTGTTTTTGTTACACCGGCGAGTCTGCGGACAAAACCATCGGTAAACTTTAGAAAGTAAAGTGCCGGCCGGAGCAGACCTGCCAGAAACATAAGTGGCTTATATGTTCGGCTGAGGACTTTTTCGCCTGCGTATTTTGCCCAGGCGTGAGGGATTGCCAGAGAAAACAGCAGAAAGATTGCCATTGCTATAATGAAGCTCAGCAGATAATCGGCAGCTGTCGGATTTCCCGGCCGGCCGGCGGCGAAAACAGCCAGCAGCAGCAGCAGTATACACATATTTAAGATTAGCCGGTATAACGAGCAGGCCAAAACAAGCTTTTCAGCGTTTTCTACCAGTTCCTCTGCATGCTCTTCGGTGTTGATTGCTTTGAAGAGGTCCAGCAATTTGGCCCATGAAAATATTCGCAGGGCAATAGCATTGACGGAAAAGAACAATGTGCCGCCGGTGAAAAGGCAAATCAGCAGCACCGCCCATCCAGTATTACTCACTTAATATCCTTTCAGTCAGTTCGCAGTTCATAATATCAGTCGGCAGCCTGTAACTATGATGAGCCACTATTATATATCAAACCGAAGCCGAACTGTTGTAAAATTTCATCTTCGGTATCGTGCATTTTTTTTGCCTTCACCTGCGTCGAGTCGTCGAAACCAAGATTGTGCAGCAGGGCATGTGTTATGTAAAGCGCAAGTTCCGCCTGGGCTGAATGGCCTCGCAGTTTCGCTTCTTTGACGGCTTTTTCAGCGTTTACCACCAATTCGAACGACTTCGGCGAGTTTGCCCCGCCGTCGGACAAATCGAAACTCAAACAATCGGTGGAACGGCTTTGTTTGCCAAATTGCCTGTTCAATCTGCGGATTTGGTTATTGCCGACTATCGCTATGCTAATCTCGTATCTTGTATCTTTTATCTTCTCTGCGGCAAAACGCCTGCAGACCACTCTTACCAGTTTTTTGAGCCTGGAGAGGTTGATATCTATATCATTAAAGTTTTTGGTGATATGAATAACTATATCAGTCATCTCGTATTTCGTATGGCACAGGTGTTATACACTGTTATTATCTGCTGATTCCTCCTGTGGTGCGTCAGGCGGTTCCGGGTATGCGACCCTGCCGTGATAATGGGCGGCAAGGGTTTTGGACATACTTGCCTCTATCTGACTTAGTTCACGCAGAGACAGGTCGCACTCGTCAAACTGTCCGTCCTGCAGACGTTTCATTGCCATATTGTGGACTACTGCTTCTATCCTTGTCGGTGTCAGGTCAGTCATAGACCTCAAAGAGCTTTCGACGGCATCGGCCAACATTACAATGGCCGCTTCTTTTGTTCGCGGCTTCGGCCCGGCATACCTGAATTCACTTTCAGAAAGTTCGGAATGCTTTTCATCCTGCTGCTTTTTGGCCTCGTTGTAGAAATATTCTATCAGTGTTGTGCCGTGATGCGTATCGATGAACTGCCGGAGGACAGCCGGCAGGCCGTATTCCTTGGCCATCTCTATGCCGTCTTTTACATGGCCTACGATTATCAGCTGACTCATTGCCGGCTTTAGCTCCTTGTGCCTGCTTGTCGGGCCTATTTCATTTTCGGCGAAATAGGTTGGCTTATTGATTTTGCCGATATCGTGGTAATAGGCACCGACCCTGCAGAGAAGCCCGTTTCGGCTGATTGCCTCGGCGGCGGTCTCGGCAATAGAACCAACCAACAAACTGTGGCTGAATGTGCCGGGAGCTTCCATTGCAAGTTTTTTCAGCAGCGGCTGATTGGCATCGCTAAAGTCAAGAAGCGTCATACTTGTGGCTATGCGAAAGATTTTTTCGATGAGCGGCAGCAGACTTTGAATCAGCAGCCCGACGATGAAAGTGGCAAGGGCGTGCCAGCCGGCGCCTCTGAAAATATCCGCAGGCCTTTTTTCAGCTAAAAAACCCAAAGAAAGCGCTGTTATGAATACTATTGTGGCAGAGAGAGCGCTGACTTCGAGCAGTTTCATTCGTGTGCGAATTTCTCTTAATGAAAAACAGCAGGTGATTGCTCCTGCGGCCACGACTAAAAACAGATTGATGTCTGCTACTGCCCCGACAGCAAAACAGGCAAGCAAACAATAAAAAAGACTCATTCCTATGGCAAAACGCTGGTCATAAGCGATTGCCAAAACTATCGCCATCGTTACTGCGGTACCCGTAGCCCAGAAGTCGTGCTCTGTCAGCAGGACACCGAGTTTGGCAGTGGCTAATAGAAGGATAAATAACCCGGCCAGAACAAGAGCCCTTATATGGTTTTTTATTATTCGCTGCTGATAGCGGTAAATATAGAAAATTGCGGCAAAAGAAACCAGTACCACAATGACGGTTTTTGGAATCATCCGATGATAAGCACCGGCCTGCTGGATTAGTTCGAATGAAAGAACAGGGATGCTCAGAACAACGAAAAGCAGCCATATCAGCAGCGATATGATAATTGATTTGTCGGCAAGCCGGCTTATTTGCGAAAAGCGCTCGGCGGTTTTATCCTTACGCAGCCTGCTTCGCCTTGGACTTGTTTTCTTAAAAAAGCGCATATAATCACTCTACTATAAAAAAACCCTTTTCTTTACTTTTTACTTTTCTTTTTGTAAGCCCGTACGATATTCTGGACCAGCCGGTGCCGAACAATGTCTTTCTGGGTCAGTCCTACGGTCCCGATGCCTCTAATTCGCTTCAGCAGCTCAATTGCTTCGACCATTCCGCTTTTTTGGCTGCTCTCAAGGTCGATTTGGGTTATATCACCTGTTATTATCATTTTGGAGCCGTGCCCCAGTCTGGTCAGGACCATTAACATCTGCAGAGGCGATGTGTTTTGGGCCTCGTCGCAAATAATGACCGCTTCGTTTAGCGTTCGGCCCCGCATAAAGGCAAGCGGAA
>CAYXPG010000160.1:0-4622 GCA_964467205.1 uncultured Pirellulales bacterium
AATTTCTTTTTTTGAAGTGCCGGCTTTTTTGCCGGCCTTTACCAGGCCGGCCAGCTCGACAACCGCTTCTTCGCCTTCGCCGAGTAAAAACAGGTCAAAGAAATCCGCTACCGGCTCACAGCAATTTGCCATACCGCCGCCGCCGATTATCAATGGGTCGTCTTCGGTTCTCAAAGAGCTTCGGATATTCAGCCCGCCCAAATCGAGCATATTAAGAACATTCGTATAACAAAGCTCGTTCGTCAGACTGAATCCCACAATATCAAAGCTCTTCAGGGCAGCTTTTGACTCCAGAGAGAACAGTGGAATTTCTTTTTGACGCATTATCTTTTCGGCATCAAGCCAGGGCGCAAAGACTCGCTCGGCGGCGACACCATCGATTCGGTTAAGTATATCGTAAATAATCGCAAGGCCGGTATTGCTCATCGCAATTTCATAAATATCCGGAAAGCACAACGCCACCGTCAAATCGCACCGCGGCAGGTCCTTTTTGATTTGATTTATCTCGCCGCCGATATATCTGCCCGGCCTGCGAACATACGGCAAAAAGTCCAGCTCAACCCGCTCGGACAATATTGTTATTTCCTTTTTACGCATAGCAGCATTATACCTTATAAAAAGAATTATTGAACATTGGCATAAGAGAAATTAGAATCGGCTTTTTAAAAACGTGCGCCGAAAGGTCATTTATGAATAAAAAACACCAGGTTGCGATTGGAATTCTTGTTGGGCTCTGCCTGATTGGGTTGCTGTATTTTTCTATCACCGCACAAAAAAAATTACTCCGCTCAAAAGAGCTGATTGACAAAGACAGCCCGATGCGCCTGGTTATGGGGACATTCGCTCATATCATCGCTGTTGCGCCGGATTCAAATACGGCCAATAAGTGTATCGAGACGGCTTTTGAGAAGATTGGCGAGATTGAGGAGCTTGCCAGCTTTCACAGCACCACCTCGGAAATAGCTCAGATAAATCGCAGCGCTTACGAAGCACCGGTCAAGGTAAGCGAATCGATTTTTGAGGTTCTGCAAAAAGCCGTGGAGTTCAGCGAACTCAGCAACGGTGCATTCGATATCACAGTCGGGCCGTTAGTTGAGCTTTGGCGCCTCAGCCGGGAGGCTAATTCGGTCCCGAGCGATAATGAGTTAGCTGACGCCCGCTCCAGGGTCGGCTATGAAAAACTTATACTCGATGTAAACCAGTTAAGCGTGCAGTTTGCCGTTGAGGGGATGAAAGTGGATTTAGGCGGAATAGCAAAAGGATACGCTATCGATAAAGCAGTTGAGGCGATGCAGAACTGCGGAGCGGCAGGAGGAATGGTCGATATCGGCGGTGACATTCGGTGCTTCGGCATTGGGCCGAAAGGTCGAGAAAACTGGCGAATCGGACTCGAAGACCCGAAAAAGGCAGACGAGGGTATTGGCACCGGTGAGTTATTGGCGGTACTGAAGCTGACAAATATAGCCGTTGCAACGAGTGGGGACTATCGGCGATTTGCCCTGATAGAAGGCAAAAAGTACAGTCACATTATTGACACCAAAACCGGCTCCGGCAGTAATGAGTTGTCAAGTGTAACCATTTTTGCCAAAAGTGCCGCTGATGCCGATGCTTTAGCAACTGCCGTCAGCGTGATGGGGCCTGAAAAAGGCCTTGCCTTAATCGAGACGATTCCCGAAACCGAAGCGATTTTAATACCTTCACCTCCGAATTCCGAGCGAATACAAACCAGCGGCGCAGAAAAATATATAAAGTAATCTGTTACTGCTCAGGCTCTTGCAGTTTTTTCGGCCGGCTGCTGGTCGGCCGGTGCTGTTTTGCCGCGATAAACAATTACTTTCGTCGGGCATTTTTCCAGGGCGGTCTCGGTCTGTTCATCCGGTTTGTATCTTTCGTAATCGATGCGGGCCAAATTATCTTCAACGCTGAACACATCGGTTTGTTTGACGCACAGGCCGCAGCCGATACAGCCGACTTTGCACATCGAGCGGGCAACTTTGCCTGTCTCTTTACTGCTGCAGGCGACAACCATCATATTTTCCTGCGAGAACGGCACCATTTTTATCAGGTCCCGCGGGCAGGCATCCGAACACGCACCGCATCCGGTACATTTAGTATAATCAACAATCGCCAGTCCATCTATAATATGCAGAGCATCAAACCTGCAGTCAGCTACACAATCACCATATCCCAGGCAGCCGAATTTGCAGGCCTGGACATTGGCCAATGCATTCGCCGCGGTGCAGGTTTCGATACCGCCGTACTGGGCGTAATAAGTCTTGTCGGCCGTATGTGCACGGCAGCAAACTATCGGCCTTTTAGGAGCACCTGAACCACTGATTTGCAGACTCAGTATCTGGCCGATTTCAGCAGCGGTCTCCGCACCTCCCGGTGCACATTTGCCGATTAAATCGGGCTCCTGGGCAACCGCCTTTGCGTATGATGCGCAGCCGGCAAAGCCGCAGGCGCCGCAGTCAATACCCGGCAGGACATGGTGGATTTGTTCCACTTTCGGGTCGACCTCAACTTTGAGCTTTTCACTTGCGATTAAAAGCGCCAATGCAAATACGCCGCCCAGCCCCAGCATTATCATACCTGCCGGCCAGGCGCTGTTCCACAAATCAAAAATACCAGCTAAGACCATACTCCAAGTTCCTACTTATCAATAATTATTTAATCATTCCCGCAAAACCCATAAACGCTAAGGTAAGCAGACCTGCGGTAATCAATGTAATCGGGGCGCCTTTGAGGCAATCGGGCACGTCGGCCAGGTTCAGGTTCTCGCGGATGCCGGCCATTATGCAAATCGCCATCGTAAAGCCAATGCCGGCACCAAAGCTAAGAACCACCGCTTCGAGAAGGTTGTCAATCTCCCAAAGGTTGATAAAAAGACACAGCCCCAAAATCGCACAGTTTGTTGTAATCAACGGCAGAAATATGCCGAAGCTCTCGTAAAGGGCGGGGAAGAATTTGCGCAGATACATCTCAACCAACTGGACGGCGCCGGCAATAACCAGTATGAAGCAGACATATCGCGTTACTTCAAGACCCATTTTCATCAAAATCCAATGGTCAATCATCCAGGTCAGTGTTCCGCTGAGCGTTACAACAAATGTAACCGCCAGGCCCATACCGAAGGCCATATCTATTCTGCCTGATACGCCAAGATAGGGACATATACCGAGAAACTTCGTGAAAACAAGGTTGTTGATAATGACGATGGATATAAAACCCAAAAGCAGAATGTTAAGTGTATCCATAAACCTTACCTCTTAAGCTTCTTTTTTAGTTATTACATTAACCAGAGCGAGCAGCAGTCCCAATGTTATAAACGCCCCGACCGGCATACTCATCGCAGCCCACGGCACGAACCAGCCGCCGCTCTCCGCCGGAGCCAGTACAGAAATCTCAAAAACCGCACCGGTCGATAGTATCTCTCTTATCCCGGCCAAAACACACAACGTCGCCGTAAAACCGATACCCATTCCCAACGCATCGATAATGCTCACAACCAGGGTGTTTTTGCTGGCGCAGGCCTCGGCCCGGCAAATAATAATGCAATTGACAATAATCAAAGGTACATACGGGCCGAGCGTCTCACTCATTCTCGGCTGAAATGCTTTTAAGAACAAATCCGCTATCGTAACAAAGGTTGCTATTGTCAGTGTGAACATCAGGATTCGCAGGTGCGGCTTGAGCAGGTTGCGCATGAGACTTACTACAATATTACTGCAAAACAGTACAAAGATAACGCTAAGTCCCATAGTCAGTGCCGGCTTGACCGCTGCGGTAACCGCAAGTGTCGGGCACATCCCAAGCAGCAGCCGGAAAACCGGGTTCTCACGCCATAAACCGGCCAGAAACGTTTCCTTAAAAAGACCGGTCGAAATTTGTGCTTCTTTTGCCATAGTTGTTATTTGCCTTTATTTAACAATCCTTTCTTTTGCAGTTGTTCTTTTATGTTATTTATATACGTATTAAATATTTTCACTACTGCCTCACTGCTGACGGTGGCTCCGCTTATCGCCACGATTTCGGAATCGATTTTTTTGGCATCGCCCGTTTTTACAACCACGAGCTTACCAACAGGAACACCTTTGAACTGGCTCAAGTAGTAGTCTTCTTTTATCTTGCTGCCGAAGCCCGGCGTCTCATTGCTCGCCAGAACAGCGAAACCTGTAAATTTTCCAAAAGCCCCATCGACGGCAATCACAAGTTTAATTTTATCGGCAAAGCCGGCCCCGACGGCTATGAATGCAAAGCCAATGTTCTTTCCGTTGACATCAAGCGCCTTGTAAAGGTCTGTTCTAACAACTTTACCCTTATCGCCGGCTATCTCAAGTGCCTCTATTGCAATCTCGAAATTGTTGGCATCGCTGATTAGCCCCGTCATCAGGTTGTTAAGTTTGTCCTTTTCGTTCTGGATTATTCTCGGCGACCATGCGGCGTTCGTAACCGCTATAAGCAGACCGAAGATAAACGATGAAACAATCAGGAGCCAGCTTTGTTCAATAAAATGTTTTATTTTAAGCATTCGGTTTACCTCCTGCCGGTGTCAGTTTGCAGAGTCTGTCAATCAACGGCGTTACGGCATTCATCAAAAGAATCGAGAACATCACGCCTTC
>CAYXPG010000161.1:0-4614 GCA_964467205.1 uncultured Pirellulales bacterium
GCCAGGACCAGCGCGCACAAAAAAACCTTTTTATGCAAAACAAACCCAATTTCCCCCGATTTTGCGCCAAAAACGAGGATTTTGCCCAAAAACAAACCCAATTCAAAGCCAATTCAAAGCCAATCAAACCCAATCAAACCCAAAACAAACCCAATCAAACCCAATTTCAAACCACCCCCACGCTCTGCGAGTTCTTTTTGTTTCTCACTTTTCCCTGCCCCGGCTATAATCCGGCAATGCAGAAATGGACAATACAGAAGCTTCTTAACTGGATTACCGAATACCTTACCGAAAAACGCATCGACTCCCCCCGCCTGTCCGCAGAACTCCTGCTCAGCAGCGTTTTGTCGATGCAGCGTATCGATTTATATACGCAATTCGACAAACCCGTCAGCCAGGAGCACCTGCACCACCTGCACGTTTTGGTAAAGCGGGCCGCCCAAAATGAACCTGTTGCCTATCTTCTCGGCAAAACCGAATTCTATTCTTTGCAGTTTAACATCACTCCTGATTGCATGGTTCCCCGCCCGGAAACGGAATTGCTCACAGAACGTGCCATCGACTTTTTGCGAACACGCCCCAATAAACAATTTATCTGCGATTTATGTACCGGCAGCGGCTGCATCGCCGTCGCAATTGCGGTAAACTGCCCCGATGCCCGGTTCATCGCAACTGATATCTGCGATGCCGCTTTGAGCGTCGCCGCCAAAAACGTTGAAAAGTACCAGCTAAAAAAGCGAATCAAATTATTATGCGGCGATTTGTTCGACCCCCTCGTCCCCCATCTGGATGTGGAAAAATTCGACCTTATAGTCTGCAACCCGCCCTATGTCAGTGCCGCCGAATTTGAAAAGCTCGCTCAAAACATTACAGATTACGAACCGAAACATGCCCTCTTTGCCGGCACTGATGGTCTGGATATTTATCGGCGGATTTGTGAAAAGGCAGATGCCTTTCTAAAACCCGATGCGGCGTTAATAATGGAAATCGGCTACAGCCAGGGACAGGCCGTCAGAGAACTACTCGAACGCACAGCTTGCTTTGACGAAATCACAATAGAAAAAGACACACAAAACAATGACCGAATCATAACCGCAAAAAAGTTCAAACATTAACATTTAACTCCAAAGACGATACCCATAAATCACTACATCTAAAAAATTTTCCAATATTATGTATTTGTAACCACCTGTCCATGCTAAACTTATGAATCCATACAAAAAGAATCCGCCAAAATCCCAAAAAACCCTTGCTTTTTATAGGACTATAGTGTAAGATATCATATTGAGATAAGAGCCTGGCGAAGATTAGGGCGAGAGAACTCTTTGTTGCAGGAGAGAGAAGAGAAAATTGCATAAGTTCTTATCTTTGGGGGGATTTTTTTATGCGCATTTCAGAACTGCAGCCCAAACTTAATTCCAACTTTTAACTATAACGTCCCGGATGTACCTCTTATTATTACGATGAATCTCTAATAAGATATCACTGTTTTAATTTTATATTCGCCCAGTTTTTCTCTGCCTTCCAATTCGCCAAGTTCGATAAGAAACGCAATTGCCGCAATCTGCCCCCCGATTTTTTCGATGACTTTGCAGGCCGCCGTCATTGTTCCGCCGGTCGCCAGCAAATCATCAACCATCAATACCTTCGCCCCACATCTTACAGCATCACTATGCACCTCAACGGTATCGGTGCCATACTCCAAATCGTACGTAACACTTTCGGTTTTATAAGGCAGTTTGCCCTTCTTTCGTATGGGTACAAACCCTGCACCGAGTTTCTCTGCAACTGCCGCACCGAATATAAATCCCCTGGCTTCAACCGCAGCAACATACTCGATGCCCGCATCCACAAAGTCGGAACATAATGCATCCACTGCTGTTGTAAATGCCTTCGGGTTAGCTAATAGCGGAGTGATATCGCGAAATAAAACCCCTTTTTTGGGCCAGTCGGGTATATTGCGGATGTATTGTTTTAAATCCTTTTCGTCAGCCGACATTTTTCTGCCCTCCCTGATTTCTTAAGTCTGCGATACAACCTGCCGATGAACAACCTCGTTACTCCTCGTTCATATAGTCGTAAAGTTCCGTAAGCGCTTCACGTTGAATTTGGCGAATCCTCTCACGCGTCAGACCCAATTTTTCACCGATTTCTTTGAGTGTCAAAGGCTTCCTGCCGTCAAGGCCGTAATGCAGTCTGAGTATATTTGCTTCTCTCTGGTCGATTTCATTGAGAAGGCCCAAAACCTTTATCTTTTCCTCGTCTGCAAGCAGTTCATCTTCGGGGCAGTGAGCATTCTGGTCTTCCAGAGTTGCCTCAAGAAGCTGGTCTTCGTCTGAGCCGTCGGTGCCGGCGGTATCCAGCACTGAACTGAGAACCTTAACCACCTCGTTTATAATTTTTGCCTTGCGCAGAGGCAGTTGCATTACCTCAGCCACTTCTTCAACATCCGGCGTCCTGCCGAGTTTACTCCTCAACTCCGACGTAATATGTCGCCACTGATTTATCAATGAAACCATATAGGTAGGAATATGTACCGGCCGAATGTTAGTCAACAGTGCACGTTTGATGCTTTGTTTTATCCACCACGCCGCATACGTACTAAAACGCGTCCCCCGTTCAGGGTCAAAGTAATCAACCGCTTTTATTAATCCAAGATTCCCTTCCTCAATCAAATCGGCAAGGCTCATCCCGCGGTTGACATACCTCTTGGCAATATTAACGACCAGCCGAAGATTACTCCGCACAAGTTGTTCCCTTGCACGTGGGTCGTTTTCTTCGACAATCAACTTACCTAAGTAATGCTCTTCTTCCAAAGTCAGCAGCGAGGCCTCATCAATCGCTTTTAGGTAATCTTTTATAGTAGCATCGAACGCTATGGCTCACTCCCGCCCGGCCAAAAGTCTTTCGACTTCAGCCATAAGGGCAACTTGATTTTTGACCCTGCCTCTCTTTAGGACTATTCCTGCTTTACTTAGCAACAATCTATATAAGTTATCGGCTAAATATAAGCTCAGGTTTAGCTTGTCAGCTTTTTCCGGTCAATATCAGCAGCAAAGCTTTAATTATCGGTACCTGTTTCGGGCTCCTTCTCCGTCACACCTTCGTCGCCTGCCGGCTTTGGGGCATCCGGGCTTTCCTGGCCCTGGTCGCCTTCATCGGTATCCTTTGACTCTTCTATCTCACCTGTTTTAACCTCGGTCGTTTCATCACCCTGCAGGGACGGCTCAACAGGTTCTTTGGGTACTTCAGTATCGCCGGCATCAGCTTCAACGGCTTTATCGCCTTGCTCAACTGCCTCGCCCTTCTCATCTGTCTCTTTCTCTTTCGATTTTTCTATGTCATCAACCTTGACCTCAGCCTTTTCGTCGGTCCGCTCAGCCGATTCGGTATCGGTCTGTTGAGCTGCAGTACCTTGCTGCCGCTTGTTTGTAAGCTGCTCCGTATCAATACCAGAAAGAACTGTTTGAACAGCTATATGCTTTTTTTGCTCAACCGCTTTAGATGCCTGTTTTTTCTCTTGTTCTTCAGCCGCCCACTGTGCTCTTCGCAGACTCAGACCAATCTTGCGCGCATCAGTATCAACTTTCAGAATTTTAACTTCGATTTCTTCACCTTCTTTAACAATATCCCCAGGCTTGTTAATCTTATGGTCGGCAAGTTCGGAAATATGCAGAAGCCCCTCCAAATCGCGTTCCAGCTCTACAAACGCACCAAAATTGGTGAGCTTTGTTACCTTGCCTTTGATTATGTGTCCGGGAATATATTTTTCAGGGATAGCTCGAATCCACGGGTCCTCGGTCATCTGTTTTATTCCCAGTGACACCCGTTGTTTCTCCTCATCGACTTCCAGAACAACACATTGTATTTCTCCTCCTCTCTGAATGGCCTCACTGGGATGGCTGTATTTTCTTGTCCAGCTCAAATCTGAAATGTGTATCATACCATCAATACCCTCTTCTATTTCTACGAACACACCAAAATTTGTTATACTTCGTACCTTCGCTGTAACAACCGTTCTGACAGGATATTTTTGAGAAGCTATCGTCCAGGGATTTATTTCGGTCTGCTTCAAGCCCAGCGAAATTTCCTGTTTTTCCTTATTAACACTGAGCACAATCACTTCTATTTCATCGCCGAGATTGAGCATTTCACTGGGATGATTTAAACGCCTTGTCCAGCTCATCTCACTGATATGCACCAGCCCTTCAATTCCCTCTTCAAGTCTGACAAACACACCGTAGTTCATCACATTGACAACTTTGCCGCGCACCCTTGCTCCCACAGGATAACGTTCTTCCACGTCCTCCCAGGGGCTGCTCGTCTTTTGCTTAATTCCCAGCGAAATCTTCTCGTGTTCCTTATCAACGCCGATAACAACACATTCTATTTCCTCATCAAGCTTAACAACCTCCGATGGATGTGATATCCTGCCCCAGCTCAAATCTGAAATATGCAGCAAGCCGTCCAGCCCCCCCAAATCCACAAACACACCAAAGTCTGCGATGTTTTTCACGACACCTTTTCGCCGTTGGCCCATCTCGATTTCAGCCAGAATTTTTTCCTTACTGCTGCGGCGTTCCTCTTCGATAAGTTTGCGCCTCGATATGACAA
>CAYXPG010000162.1:0-4515 GCA_964467205.1 uncultured Pirellulales bacterium
GCCAAAAATTGCTTGTTTACTTCGCCTTAACAATATACAATCGTGTCGGTTTTAGTTAATCTCCAAGGCAAGGAGGCAGTACACGGATGGCAGAGATTGCTGAAATTATGGAAACCGCCCTCGGGCACCATCAGGCTGGTCGTCTTGGCCAGGCAGAGCAGACGTACCGGACGATTCTGGAAAGTGAGCCTAACCATCCTGTCGCACTGCATTCTCTGGGTTTAATCGCACTTCAGAGAGGCCAATACAATGCATCTGTTGAACTTATCAGCAGGGCAATAGAAGCAGAACCACAGATACCACAATTCCACAATAACATCGGAATCGCCCTTAAAGGACTTGGACATCTGCAGGAAGCGATAAGTGCCTATCAAAAGGCGATATCACTCAAACCTGATTATGCTGAAGCTTATAATAATATGGGTACCGCACTGTATTCACTGGGTCAGTACGCCGCTGCAGTCGAAAATTGCAAACAGGCGGTATCACTCAAACCTGATTACGCCGAGGCTTACAATAATATGAGCGTTGCTTTACAGTCTCAGAATCAATTTTCCGCTGCGATTGAGAAGTGCAACCAGGCAATAGCCACAGCCCCCGATTATTACGAGGCCTACAATACAATGGCAACCTTGCTGCAGATGCAGGGCCGGCACAACGAGGCAATTGAATATTACAGACAAACGCTCCGACTAAAACCGGACTATGCCGAAGTCCATAACAATTTAGCATTTGCTTTGCTGTTATGCGGAAGATTTGAAGAAGGCTGGAAAGAATACGAATGGCGCTTACATCCCAAAATCGCTGCTTACCCTCATCGCTATCAGACGCCCCGCTGGGATGGTTCGTCTTTTGCGGGCAAGAGGCTTTTGGTTCACTATGAGCAGGGCCTGGGAGACAATTTGCAGTTTGTTCGATATCTGCCTATGGTCAAAGCCCTGGGAGGGACGGTAATTTTTGAGGCAAGAAAACCATTAATAGGTCTTTTCCGCGGTTTTGAGGGCATTGATGAGTTGGTAGAAGCCCGGCCCAATACCCCGCCTGATGTAAAATTTGATTATCACATCCCCCTGCTGAGTCTTCCGGGCATATTCGCAACCACGCTTGAGACAATTCCCGCTGATATACCGTACCTTCACGCTGATGCAGCCAAGGCCGAAGTCTGGCGAGGTCGATTTTCAGAGGCCGACCTTAAAATCGGTCTGGTCTGGGCTGGAAGGCCGGCAAAAATGAATGATGGTTTGCACCTGCGTTACCGCTGCTGTGAACCGGAAAATTTCAAACCGCTGGCAAAGATTCAGAGTGTTAAGTTTTACGGATTACAGAAGGGTTCTGCTGCCTCCGAGACCGAGAAATTGGCCGAAATATTACCGATAACCAACCTTGCCGACGAACTCGAAGACTTTACCGATACCGCTGCGGTCATCGAGAACCTGGATTTAGTCATTTCGGTAGATACTGCTGTGCTCCACCTGGCAGGTGCAATGGGCAAAGAAGTCTGGGCACTTCTGTCCTTTATACCTGACTGGCGATGGATGTTAGAGCCGACAGTCAGCCCCTGGTATCCGACGGTAAGGCTTTTTAGACAAAAAAAATGGGGCGACTGGGACGATGTGTTCCGCCGCCTGGCAGAGCAGCTGCAAAGACTAATCATCAGAAACAAAAACCATTAAAAATGGTCCGCCCGCAAACAAACCTAATCTGATATAACCGGTTATGTGCTATCGGTGCAAATGATGTCCCTGAAATTTACTGCAATTAAATTGTAACAAATGACGATAAATATATTTAGAACCAGTAACCATAATATTATTTCAGGTACTTGATAAATGTTAGCGAATCTTGTTTTTAGTCCTTTTGCAATCCCACGGTTACCTCTCGGCATCGCCCTGCTTAAGTCTTATGTCGAGAAAAACAGCAACTTCCAGGTTAAATGCGCTGATTTTAATACTATATGTCATAATGCTCTGGAGGATGATATCAGGAACAAAGGTAACATTGAAATGTCCGACCAGGACAGAGAAACTTTTTTGAAAGCTGTTGATGTACTCAAAAACAAAAATGAAGATTTCTTTAATCAGGCCGTTTATGACTGGGCCGGAAGCGTTTTTATCGATAGTTTTAACAAGCTAAAAAAACTTTTCAGCGGAGAATGCAGGAAAGCTCTGAGCGGAAAAGGCACGGTCCCCTGGTTTGTGAAGCAATATGCCGCTCTTTTGCTTTCAAATAAACCCGACATAGTCGGATTTTCCATTATGTTCACGGACCAAATTTATTGCTCTCTTTTAATCGCCTACATTCTTAAAGCAGCAAATAAAAATATAAAAATAATTTTCGGGGGAAATTCTTCAAGCTCGGACTACAAGATAGCCCTTGCTTACCCTTTTATCGATTATGTTGCACTTAATGAGGGCGAAATAACCTTTCTTGAACTGCTCAAGGCCCTCAACGGAGAAAAAGAGCTTGAGGAAGTGCCTAATCTGGCTTACAGAAAAAACGGTGCGATTAAAATAAATGGACCTTCTATGGTTACAAACCTTAACGAGCTGCCCTTTCCTGACTTTTCCGACTTTGATTCGAATTCCTGTTACTGTCCTGAGCCTGTGCTTTCGGTGCTCGGCTCAAGAGGATGTTACTGGCGCAGGTGCGTTTTTTGCGTTCACCATAAAAGTTATTTTAACAGGTACCGGGTAACTTCTGTTAAGCGTCTCGTCGATGAGCTGGAACATCATATTGACAATGGCATCAGGTACTTTGATTTCGTTGATGAAATGACATCGTCGAAACGTTTTAAGCAAATCGGAGAAGAGATAATCACAAGAAATCTCAAACTCAATTACAGTGCCCTTGCCAAGCCGACCGCAGATTTCACAAAAGACGTATTAGATGTTATGTATGAATCCGGCTGCACGTATATTATCTGGGGCGTTGAGTCGGGCTGCCAACGGGTACTCGATTTAATGGACAAAGGCACAGTAGTTGAAGATATGTCAAGGGTTTTAAGGGATTCGGCGCTGGCCGGCATTAAAAACCACGTCTTCCTTATCATTGGCTTTCCCTCCGAAACCAAGGAAGAACTGAAAGAAACGATGGATTTTCTTTATGAGATTCGCAGCAGTATCCATTCAATACATAAAGGCCCATTCTCATTGTATAAAGACTCTCTGATATACGAAAAACCGGAAAAGTTTTATATTACAAAAATGGACACTCCGGACTACTCCAAAAATTCGACGCAGTGTGCTATCGTTTATGAGGTTTCCCAAGGCATAAAACACAGCGAGCTAAAACTATACAGCGACTTTTATACTAAAAATTATCTTCATCATTTCACATATTTTTCAGAAAATCTTAACATATTAAGACACCACGCCCTGTTGATTTATTCGAACCCTGACAAATTAATATTTAACGTAAAAAGACCGGGCGCAGAAAGTGTTCCAACGTTAGTTAAAGCCTGGTAACAGATGCTTTGATTCATCTTGCTCTGTCTCTCAGGCTCCATATTTGCCCGCCCCGAACCCAACGTGGTTCAGGGCTGCTTCCGGTTCGGACTGTTTTTACTTACTGCTGCGCTTTTGCCGGGACCTTCTGAATCTGGCCGACATTTCTGCAACTGCCGGCAACAAAAACATCAACGGCAGCAAGGCCAAAACGCTGTACGCTAATCCCTAAAAGTTATTTTGTTTTCAAAGAGCTATGAAACTCTAAACAGGTAAACGTCCCCTATTATTCCTATTGTTCCCCTATTGTTCCAAGCGTATGAGTCTCATCGGTTGCTGCATAATTAGCCCTTTACATGTCTTGTATCCATTTCCACCAAGGTCCATATAAATGTTCATAGTATGCTTCTCCTCTCTCCGGTGGTTTTTCCTGCTCACAATATACTATACCGCCCAAAACACTAAATGAACCAAAAGGTTCTTCTCCATCAACTGTGTGAATCCATAAAGTTCTTTCTTTAGCATCATACTCCTGAATATATATATTAAAAAGACCTCTTGGTTTAGAAATGGGTTTGAAAATATCTTGTTTATTGTTGTCGTATATAGATTGCGTCAATTTTACTTCCCTGTATAATTCACCCTCACTAATCCATACCCTTAAAATTAAATCTAAATTTGTTCTGAATATAAGAATCATACATATTACTATTATAGCAAGCTGACACCATCTAGAAATATGCTCTTTCAAATTCTTATTAAGGAGTAAAAATATAAAAGTAAAGATTCGTAAACATATAATTATGCCCACAATGGTTAATGAAAAGATTACAAACTTATACCATGCTATCGGCACTACAGAGTTAGTGGCAATAACAATATATATTCCCGATAAAAGGTATAGGCCACCTAGTTCAAGATCAGTTGGAAATTTAAACCAACGTGTATTCACTAAATGCTTCAGCTTCATAAACACACCTACAACATTCTTTATAAAATACCTAATTCACATTAACAGATTTTAATAGGGACGTTTACGTATTTATGTTACCTTATTCAGTTCTTTTACTTT
>CAYXPG010000163.1:0-1077 GCA_964467205.1 uncultured Pirellulales bacterium
GAGGTATCCTGTGGGCCAGTTGTTGACATCGCGGGTGGCCTGGAAAACGCTGGCATCGTTGGAATCAACCAGAGATTTATCGGTGCCGAGGTAAACCTTGTGCCCCTGAATTGCTGCCGCATTGTCTCCCGGTCTCCAGGTAAGAGTAAGCGAACTTTCACTAACATCTTCCTGCTCGTCTTCCGGATATGGGAACCATGCCTTATTTAGGTTTAACCCGGCCAGTCTTGTTATCTCACCCGGTGACAGTCCACGGTCATACAGGCGGACATCATCGAGTCGGCCATCCCACCCCCTCATATTGTAGGAGCCATCAAGTCTTCCACCAATTACAAATGAAGCGGTATGGACGTTAAGCAGACCTGATGGTGTATCACTACTTGCCTCCTGGCCGTCAATATACAGTATTCTTGTCGATGTAGTCGAATCGTATGTGACTGTAACGTGGTGCCATTTGCCATCCATTACGGATGTCGAGGTAGTCAGGTTAGTACTGCTCAGCCCACCCATATATGTCCGCATCCCATCTGATGTGCCATTACTGGTTACCTGATAAGTGCTGCCCTTGGTGAGCATATATATATTACCGGTGTGAATCGATTCGAAGGTGAACCAGGTTGCAATCGTAATCTGCTCTCTTATGTCCGCCCAGTCGCCGGCTCCGCCGCAGTTAACAACACTGTTGATAACACCGGCAGAGTTATTTACGTTCAGCACTTTACCCCTCTCCGGGTCTGTAACTATACTGATGCTGGTACTCACATCGCCGGGCACGATTGTGCCGTGGTGGCTGTAGCCGCTGCTGTCGTCGGCTGTGTCGTCATCAAAGTTCCAGTGCCCCACGAGGTTTGGGTCGGCAGATACCTGTCCTGCCACAATGCCCAGTAAAAATATTGAGACTACCAGCCAAGTCCTTAGATTCGCCCTATCACCCATTTTTTTTCCTCCTAAGAATTCAGCGATTTTACGATTTGTTCACCCTGATGCTCCCTTGGCCTTATGGCAGTTCAGGAGGGAACCACTAAAAGAAACGTATTTTTCAGCATTCCTCTACAGCAGCCGAAAAACACAATAAAA
>CAYXPG010000163.1:1177-4455 GCA_964467205.1 uncultured Pirellulales bacterium
AAGTTGTTTAAGAATTTGTGGTAGAATGGTTTTGGTGAATAAAGGTGGGGCAAGTTCCACCCTACCAAAGCTACAACAGAAGATTGGAGTATTTTGATGTGTAATTTTAACCGAAGGGAATTTCTAAAGGTCACAGGGGCGGGGACAATGTTACTGGCTTTGCCGGATG
Organism: uncultured Pirellulales bacterium; assembly: GCA_964467205.1. GTDB lineage: Bacteria > Planctomycetota > Phycisphaerae > Sedimentisphaerales > Anaerobacaceae > CAYXPG01. The sequence continues at coordinate 1,347 of CAYXPG010000163.1, forward strand.
TACTTTTTGCGGATATTAACAAAACCGACAGGCCGAATATTCTCTGGATTGTCAGTGAGGACAACGGGCCTTTTCTTGGCTGTTACGGCGACAGCTTTGCGACAACACCAAACCTCGACAAGTTCGCTTCGCAGGGGCTGCTCTATGAGAATGCCTTTGCCAATGCGCCGGTTTGTGCGCCGGCGAGGTCAACGCTGATTTTGGGGATGTATCCGCCGGGGATGGGCACGCACCATATGCGCAGTAAAAATAAAATTCCGCAGTTTATTAAACTCCTGCCACAATATTTGAGAGAAGCGGGTTATTACTGCAGCAATAACGCCAAGCAGGATTACAATATACCCAGGCCGGCAGGTGTCTGGGATGAATCGAGCAGAAAGGCCCATTATAAGAAACGCGGGGCCGGCCAGCCTTTTTTCAGTGTTTTCAATATCGCTGTGTCGCACGAGAGCAGAATCCACAAGTCAAGAAATAAGCTGAATCATAAGCCCGAGCAGGTGAAACTGCCGCCTTATCATCCGGATACGCCTGAGATGCGGCACGACTGGGCACAGTATTACGACCAGGTGCAGTTGATGGATAAACGGGTTGGTGAATTTCTGGATGAGCTGGGAAAGTCGGGTCTGGCCGATGAGACGATTGTCTTTTACTACTCTGACCACGGCGGAGTCCTGCCGCGAAGTAAGCGTTTTCTCTATGATTCCGGAACGCATGTGCCGTTGATAATTCGCTTTGGCAGGAAATATCAGCATCTTGCTCCTGCAAAGCCGCCGGCAAGAGAGCAAAGACTGGTCAGTTTTGTGGATTTTGCGCCGACAGTTCTGTCACTGGCAGGGGTAAAGGTCCCCGAATATATGCAGGGCGAGCCCTTTCTTGGCAGGCAGCAAAAGCAGGAGCGAAAATACGTACACCTTTACCGTGACCGTATGGATGAACGATACGATATGATGCGCGGCCTGCGTGACAAAAGGTTTAAATATATTCGTAATTATATGCCGCACCGTATTTATGGTCAGCATCTTCAATACTTATGGAGGGCACCGGCAACAAGGTCGTGGGAGAAGGCGTTTAAAGAGGGTAAATGCAATAAGACTCAAAGCATTTTCTGGGGCGCCAAACCAACAGAAGAGCTTTACGATACCAGGGAAGACCCTTATGAAGTAAATAATCTGGCGGCGGAGCCAAAGTATAAAAAAGTTCTTGAGCGGATGCGTTTGGCCAGTATGAAATGGATTCGACAGGTGCGCGACGCCGGGTTTGTCCCCGAAGGCGAAATGCTTGAGAGAATCAATGGCCGAACCGCTTTTGAACTTGTGCATGATGAAAAATTTCCTTTCGAGCGGGTTGTCGAAACAGCCGAAACAGCCGGCGAGCGAAATGCTGCGAAACTGCCGTTCTTGCTCGAAAGATTAAGTGATAAGGAAGATTCCGTGCGTTACTGGGCAGCGACCGGCTGTGCGATACTTGGGGAAAAGGCAAAGCAGGCGAGCGCGGATTTAGAGAAGTGCCTTAACGATTCATCTGCCAGTGTGCGGATTGCGGCGGCGGAAGCACTTTGCATTTTTGGAAAGACAAAAAAGGCCATCGCAGTTCTTAAGCAGGAATTAAAGAGTACAAATTCAAAGGTTGCTTTACACGCTGTTAATGTGCTGGAAGTCCTCGGCGAAAAGGCAAGACCCGCTTTGGAAGAGATGACAAAACTGGCCGAAGAGACTAAGGACAGGTACATCAGGGACGCAGCCACTCATATTATCTCCACACTCAAGGAATAGTTATCGTGCCCAGGCGCCGCCATTTACGGCGATGGTCTGTGCAGTAACAAAGCTGGATTCTTCCGATGCCAGGAAAATCGCAGCCCCCACCATCTCTTCAACTTTTGCGAGTCTGCCGAGTAGTATGAGTGACTGCATTGTTTTCATAACATCGCTTGACATTGTTTTTCCGTATTTATACAAAATAAGCCCCTCCGGGATGCTCTCTGCTTTGTTCCTTGCTATGCGTAGTTTGCCTTCAGCCGTGACACAGGTGGAAAAATCCATTGTTACTTTCTTTCCTGAACTTGTCGGTGCGGCGAAAGCGACAGGATTTGCGCCCAGCACTTTTTCTCTGGCACCAAAGGGCGCCACGTTGGGCCCGCCTCCATTGCAAAATGCCATAGCAATAAGTTCTTCGCCGGCAGCCATCTCAACATAATCACCGAGACGCCCGGCGTGATTCATATTATAGCAGCCGACTATAGACAGGCCGTTTTCTTTTGCTTTCTTAATGGCTAATTCCATTGCAAAAGTTGCGGTTACCTGTCCGAAAGCCCTGTTGCCGTTAACGTTGGCATAAAGCGGTGTCTCTGTTTCTGCGGTCGGTTTGGCCTGAGGGTCGAGCAGGCCGGCATTTATCGCATCCATATATTGTTTGATACGGATGAGGCCATGAGAGCTGAGACCAGGCAAGTGTGCCGTGACAAGCCGATTGGCCAATAGCTTGGCTTGTTCGGCCGGCGTATTGACCGCTTCAAATATCTGTCTGGTGAATTCGATTAATTCTTCCGCTTAAACTAACGGCATCGTTAATCTTCTTTATGGTTCCAGGTATAGCCGTAATAATCGAAGTGGAAATACTAACAAAATGCGTCCTTGTTTTGAGTCAGGAAAGACGCTCGGCTCCACTATATACGCTTTCTACACGCATTATAACAGCAGCAACCCTTGGCAGCTTGTCTGGAACCCACTTCTGAACTTCGTCAAACATATCTCCCTCTGTAAGTCTTTCAGCAGTGCCTTTTATCTGAAAAGAATCCTTTTCTTTGTCGAGCACAACAAAGGCAATTTTGCCGTTACTGAGGATATTGTCACGTGTCTTACTAAGATAGTTGTCTGCAATCAGGACTGTTTCATCATCGATGACCTTCAAATATTTAATGTATATAACATTGGGTATTCCTTCCTGATTGCACGTTGCTACGGGAAAAGTATTCTGTTTAGCCACTGCTTTTTTCACGACATCTGGTAATCTCGCCATATTTTTGTTTCCTTTTTCTTTATGGTTCGTCGTATTTACGTTGATTCCGCCTGCTTTTACAGGCATTTCCGTTACGAGATTGACAATGTTAAAA
>CAYXPG010000164.1:0-4385 GCA_964467205.1 uncultured Pirellulales bacterium
AGCAGTTCAGCTCCCTTTTCGGTATTCGCGAACAATTTACACTCTTTGCCCGTATTCTTCTCGCCTGCTATGGGTATGACAATGTCGGCTCCAACCGGAACAAAATGCTCGCAACACAAACACGTGTCACGCATCCCCTCAGGCAGTTTTCCATCAGCCACCACCGACCAGTAATCCTTCAACAGCTTCTCCTCGCTCTCACGAACAAATGTTTTCAAAGGATAAACTCCCGGACAAATTGAACTGATTGTTATGATATTGTCCAAACTGCCCTGCTGACGCTTTACAAGCTCCACGAACGCTCGCTGTTCGCATGGACGCAAAACTACAGCAACAGGCTCATCGAACGGCCCTTTAGATGTGAGGCAAGAGAGATACTCACCCGCGTTGTACGGCATGACCGGACAAAAAGGGACAGCTTCCGCCATCTTCTCCGGATCAGAAATCAGGCTGTAGCCTACCCAGCCGGACGCCCCTTCTCTCGTCAGCACTGCCACGCTACACACTTTCTTGCTGTCCAGAAGATAGCGCAGAAAATCTCTGGTCCCGTCTGAAATTGTTTTATCTATTTTCAACATCTTCGTCATTCCAAGTCTCCAAGTACTCGCGGCCGGTCACAGCCTATTTACTTGTCCTCTACTTCCGTCAATTCATCCAGTTCGAATGTCCTGAGCGGCTGTGCCTCATCGGAACTTTTGCCCGGCACATAGTCAAACATCGCCTGAGTTTTCTCGGCTACAACGCTGAATATTTGTCCAACCGGTATGTCCACCGGGCATGCGTCTTCACACATTCCGCAGGACACACAGGATAAGCTTATGTGTGACATCCGGCCCAAATGGAACTGCAGAAGTTCATCCGTACATTTCATCACTCCTTGGGCCTGCGCGCGATCAAGATATTCCCCGCCTGTTTCCCGGAAAATATCCTTATCAGAAAAGCAGAGCCGACAATAGCAGATCGGGCATACACTGCGGCAGTTGTGACATTCTATACACCGGCTGAATACCTCCACCAAACCGTTCAGCCCTTTTATTGTTTCCCTTGTTTTTGTCAGAGCTTTTTCCCTGGCCTCAGTACGTTGCTTTTGCAACTTTTCTGTTTGCTTTACCCAGTTCCCGGCATCTTGTTTCTTATCAATACCCAGTTTCTCCAGCACACTTTCCCCGTCGGCGCTCATGGGAATAAGCAACACTTGTCCTTTATCCACACCCATGGTTGCAGCATGTATATCAACAGCCTGAACCTGTCCATCTCCAACAACGCTGAATGACGTACAGATTTCGCAAAGAGGCCGTAACTTTTTGCCTGCGCTGGAGGGATCCTCCAGGTAATCGGAGAGGGGCGTTACGCCGTTACAATCCACACTGATGAAGAAAACGTTCTCCAAATCCGCCTGATCCAACTTGGAAAGCTCTACGGCAGCCCGGATTTCGCACATCCGCATCACTGTGGCGATTTTTCTGCTTTTCCCATGCCGTGTCAGGGCCTGCAGCACTTTGCCCCCTTGAACAGACATCACTGGGGGCATTATCTCGGCCTTGTCCAGAAGGTCGGTATTATCCGTCAAAACGTAGTTGTATCCCTCGTTTGTACGTATTGGCACAAGAACGGCCTCAAAGATTTTCTTCTCCAGCGAGCTCTTCAAAAGCCCGGCTATAGCTTTACTCGTCCCTTCAGTTGTTTTGATTACATACCCTTCTTTCATCGCAATATCTCTATTACTTCCCTGTAGATTTGAGTCGGTGTAAATTGCTGATGTGTTGCCGCTCCGGAGGGACATGCAGCCGCGCAATTCCCGCATCCCTTGCAGAGCACCTCGTTGACAACACAAACTCCTCTCGATTCATCATACTCGATTGCGCTGTAACAGCATACCGTCAGACAAGTTCTACAGCCCGTACACAAACTCTCGGATATTTTCGAAGTCCTGGCTTCTGTTTCCAGTTTTCGACCCGGTACCAATGATGAAAGTATCTTCCCCGCTACCGCTTCCGACTGCGACACTGCATCACGTACGGTTTTGGGTCCTGAAACAGTCCCGGCCAAGCACACCCCTTCGACGGTTGTAGTTACCGGACCTATTTTCTCGTGTTCTTCCGTAAGAAATCCTCCCTTTCCCTTTTCAACACCCAGCATTTCGGAAATCTTCGAGGTGTCTTCTGCCGGTTCTATCGCGGGCAGAAGGACCACCATGTCTACGGTATCAACTTTACCATCGTGATCTATTTTGATATTTTTATCGGACTCCGACAATTTAACTGTTTCTGTGTAAACAAACTCCGCCCCCGCATTCCGGGTCTCCTCGTAAAAAGCCTGCGCTCCGGAGCCCGGAACACAGATATCCTGATAAAAATGCGTTATTGAAACGGCCGGAATCTTTTCTTTCAGATAGCGGGATATCTTCATCCCCACTCTGCAGCACACTTCCGAACAGTACCCTTTCTCTTTCCGACCAACGCAATGAATAATCCCAACGCTTTTCGGCTTGTTTCCGTTCTCGAGCGCAATGTTTCCTTTCAGATTCATTTCTTCAAGCTCAAGGGCCGTAACTACATTCTTTATCTTCCCGTACCCGTATTCCGCCAGGGTACCGGGATCGAAAAGGTCCGCACCTGTGGCCACCACGACAGCCCCCACTTTGAACTCCCGGGGCTCAGATTCTTTCTCGCGTACAGTAACTACAAAGTTTCCGAAAAAGCCGAGGACTTTCTCCACGACTGTACCTGTCAGTACCTCGATATTCTTATCTTCTTTCAAGCTCTTGACGCGGCTTTCCGTAATCTCACTGCCTTTAACCATATCCGAAAAGAGTTTCCCGCACCTTGAAACCATTCCTCCGAGCTCTGTATTCTTTTCAACCAGAAACACTTTCCGGCTTGGACTACTCAGCAGGAGGGCCGCCGACATTCCCGCTATACCTCCGCCTATGACCAGCACATCTGCATTACATTCAATTTCTTTTTGTTCCAACGGCGTGTGATACCGGACACGCCGGACAGCCGCTTTCATGAACCTGATCGCCCGTTCGGTAGCTTTTTCTTTGTCGGGCGTTATCCAGGCGATCTGCTCTCGAAGATTGGCCATCTGCATCAGGAAAGGATTCATCCCACCTTCCTCACAGATGTTCATAAAAGTCGCCTCATGCTGTTTCGGGGAACATGCTCCAACCACTAGATGCGTCAGTTCGTGTTCCTTTATCTGTTGGGCAAGGTATTTCTTCCCGTCCGGGGAACACAGCAGTTTATACCTCTCGACAACAGTGACATTCTCCATGCCCGACACAGCTTCGATGACCCTGTCTATATCCATAGCATCCGCTATGTTCGGCCCGCATTCACAAACATAAACGCCGATTTTTCTGTCCATTACACTCTTCTTCTCCATTACACTCCTCTTCGCTCAACCAAGTAATGCAAGTACCTTCCCTGCCGCTGCGTCGGCCTGGGCGATTGTTTTGCCAATGTCTTCAGGCCCGAGAACGCACCCCGCGAGATAAATCCCCTCACGGCCGCTCTCCTCCGGTGAACGGTCACTCGATTGAAAACCAAAGAAACCGTTTTCATCCTGTTCGACGCCCAGTACTCCGGCCAATTCCGGTGCTTCTTTGGCGGGCACGATGGCAGGTGCAAGAATCACCATATCCACATCCAGTTTTTCCTCCTTGTCTGCCAAGGATTTATATTTGATCCTCACCTTACCGTTCTGATGCGCTGTTTTCAGATCCTTGAACCGAATCGGCTCCGTCTTGTCTTTCAAATGCTCGAAAAATGGCTGGTAGCTCTTCCCTGGCACACAAAGGTCGCTGTAGAGGTCATACAGTTTTATTTCCGGCAGTTTGTCTTTCAAGTAATGAATAAACTTGAAACTGTACATACAGCATACACCGGAACAGTAACCCGCTTTTTCGCGTCCCACACAGTGAATCATTGCCGCGGATGCCGGTTCTTTACCGTTTCTTAAAGTAATTTTTCCCTCAGTTGGCCCGTTCGACGCATACAGCCTTTCCATCTCAAGTGAGGTATACACGTTCGCTTTGCCGTCGTAACCACGGTCGGAAATCTGTTTTGGATCCATAAGATCAAACCCGGTAGCTACAATTATGGCTCCCACATTGATTTTCACCTCTTCATCTTTCTGGTCGAAATCGATCGCTTCGAACATGCAGGCTTCCTTGCACAACTGGCAATCCTTTCCCTTCGTGAACCGCACACAATTATCAGTGTCTATTGACGGAGCATTCGGCAGTGCACCGGGACAAGGAATGTATATAGCCTTTCTCTCACCCAGATTCTCCTCAAATTCATTGGGCAAACTTACCGGGCAGGGTTCAAAACACTCGTTACAGCCTATGCAGTCCTCAAGGCTCACGTATCTTGCCTTTT
>CAYXPG010000165.1:0-4346 GCA_964467205.1 uncultured Pirellulales bacterium
ATTACTTCGTTGTTATTGCCTGACTGCACGTCCTCGATGTACAATAGTACGCCTCTGGGCGGCAGCAGGCAAACGCCTTGTACTAACCCGAAACTCCGCGCTAAAATACCACTGAGGCATTAGTTCTTGCGCCGCGGGGGCTGTACTGAGCTGCACGGGGTAAGAGAAAAAGTGCGGAAAAGTGCGAAAAAATGTGAAAAAGTGTCAAAAAATGAAAGAAATGGTAAGAAAACACGAAAAAAAACGAAATATTTAACCGCGGATTAACGCAGATTGACACTGATTATTTGAACCACGAATGGGCACAAAAAAACACGAATAAAATTAATCGCGGATTTCACAGAGATATTCAGGAAATCATACCTCATAAAAGTTTTGGTATGCGTATTCAGAATTATATAGCGATAGATACCGATGGGGAAAAGGGGCTTGATGCAGCTTTAAAATCGCCATTGTTTAATGAACTTTATGGTATATTCAAGGATTTCAGCCAGAAGAATTTTGCCCGACTTGTTAATTCTATATTAGATGTAAAATCAAAGATAAATAAAAGATAGAATTGGTGGGAATTGCGGACTTGGTTCGTATTGCGTATGTCGTATTGCGTATTGCGTGGGTTGAATGTTGCTTGCCTTATGTGAAATTTACAAGTAAAATGTGTTGGTGGGTTTTGTCGGTAAAATGGATTGATTAGTTTGTGCGAGGTATTTGAGAATTTTCAGCGTTGTAAATTCGAGGGCCGAAGATGGACGAGAAGGAATTGATTAGGTTTATTAGACGAGCAGATAGAGAGGGATGGACAGAAATGTATCTGTTCAACAAGGGATTGACGTCAATTCCGCCGGAGATAGGACAGCTCAGCAAAGTGATAAGACTCTATTTGAACGGGAATCGACTTACCTCACTACCAACAGAAATGAGGCAGCTAACAAATCTAAAAAGCCTTAATCTCGTTGGTAATCAATTTGCCTCACTGTCGGCAGAGCTCTCGCAGTTGCCCAACCTGACGATCCTTAGTCTGGGCAGTAATAGACTTAAGTCACTGCCGGCAGAGGTGACAGAGCTAACCAATCTAACGAGCCTCGATCTCAGCGGGAATCCATTTATTTCCCTGCCGGCAGAAATAGGACAGTTGACCAAACTAACGAGCCTCGATCTCAGCGGCGCTCGACTTACCTCGCTGCCAGCAGAGCTCTGGCAGTTGCCCAACCTGAGGAGACTTGATCTGGGCGGCAATCGACTTACGTCCCTGGCATCAGAGATAGGGCAATTGACCAACCTGGAGAGCCTCAATCTGAACGGCGCTCGATTTACCTCGGTACCGACAGAACTCTGGCAGCTGTCCAACCTGAGGAGCCTTGATCTGGGCGGTAATCGGCTTACCTCGCTACCGTCAGAGCTCTGGCAGTTGCGTAACCTGACGAACCTCAGTCTGGGCAGTAACGGACTTACGTCGCTGCCGGCGGAACTGTGGAAGTTGACGAACCTAACGAGCTTGTATCTAGGTGGTAATGGACTTACTTCACTGCCGCCAGAGGTGGGGCAGCTAACCAATCTAACGAGACTTGATCTCAGCGGGAATCAACTTAAGTCGCTGCCTGCAGAAATAGGCCAATTGGCCGATATGATGAGTCTAAATCTGGCCGGGAATCAACTTACGTCACTGCCAGCAGAGATAGGAAAGTTGACCAACCTAATGAGCCTCGGTCTCAGCAGCAATCGACTTACGTCACTGCTGGCAGAGATAGGGCAATTGGCTAATCTGACGACCCTTAATCTGGACGGGAATCAACTTGCCTCACTGTCGGCAGAGATTTTGCAGTGGCTTAACCTAACGAGCCTAAGTCTGGGTAGTAGTGGATTTACCTCACTACCGGTGGAGTTGTGCAAATTGACGAAACTAAATAGCTTATATCTGGGTGGTAATCAACTTAGCTCCCTGCCGGCAGAGATAGGACAATTGACCAACCTAACGAGCCTTGATCTCAGCGGCAATCAACTTATTTCACTACCGACAGAGATAGGGCAATTGGCTAATCTGAAGACCCTTAATCTGGACAGCAATAGACTCACGTCAATGCCGTCAGAGCTCTGGCAATTATCCCACGTGACGACCCTCAATCTGGAGAGAAATCTGCTCAGGTCAGTGCCGCCAGAGATAGCACAGTTGAAAAAGTTAAAGGTACTTCTATTACGAGGTAATCCTTTGGAGTCGCCCCCAGTAGAAGTGTTGAATAGGGGCATCGAGGCGATCAGAGATTACTTCCGGCAGTTAGAGAAGGAAGGAAAACACTATCTGTATGAGGCGAAGCTTCTGGTTGTGGGTGAAGCCGGCGCGGGAAAGACGACACTGGCGAAAAAGCTTGAGGATCCGAATTATAAGCTTCAGGATCATGAGGAGTCGACGCAGGGGATCAATGTTATCGAATGGCACTTTACCCTGAACACGGGGCGGGACTTTCGGGTGAATATCTGGGACTTCGGAGGCCAGGAGATTTATCATGCAACGCACCAGTTCTTTCTGACAAAACGCTCGTTGTACGCGCTGGTGGCGGATACACGCAAGGAGGACACAGATTTTTATTACTGGATAAACGTGGTGGAACTGTTGAGTGATAACAGCCCGGTTTTGATAATTAAGAATGAGAAACAAGATCGCAATAGGGAGATCAATGAGAACGCGTTGAGGGGCCAATTCACCAATATCAGGGAGACGCTCGCGACAAACCTTGCGACTAACCGAGGATTAGCGGATGTTGAAGCGGAGATCAAACATCATATCAGTAGGCTGCCGCATGTGGGGGCGGAACTGCCGAAGACGTGGGTGAAAGTGCGGGAGGTTCTGGAAAAGGATAAACGGAATTATATAAGTCTGGATGAGTATTTGGAGATATGTGGCCAAAAAGGTTTTAGGCTGCAGAAGGATAAGTTGCAGTTGAGCGGATATCTCCATGATCTGGGAGTGTGCTTGCATTTTCAGGATGATGAACTGCTGAGAAAAACGGTGATATTGAAACCGGAATGGGGCACAGGGGCGGTCTACAAGCTTCTCGACGATCCGGTGGTCATAACGAACAAGGGGCGATTTAATGAGGGAGACCTGGAGAGGATATGGCACGAGGCTTGTTACGCAAACATGCACGCGGAGTTGCTGCGACTCATGATAAACTTCAAGCTGTGTTATAGAATCAAGGGCAGCAACAAGTACATGGTACCAGAGTTGCTGGGGAGGAATCAGCCGGCGCACGAGTGGGATGATAGGGATAATCTTGTTGTGAAGTACACTTATGAGTTCATGCCCAAGGGGATTTTAACACAGTTTATCGTCGCGATGAATCCGATGATTGCTGGCCAGGATTTGGTCTGGCGGGAGGGGGTTATCTTGGAGAAGGACGAAACGAGGGCGGAGGTTATTGAGAACTACGGCAAACGAGAGATTAGGATCCGTGTCACAGGTAAGTACAGAAGAGAGATTATGACGATAGTCGTTTACGAAATTGACATGATCAATAGTGCCTACACCACGCTCAGGTTCAGCAAGTGGATTCCGTGCAATTGCGAGGCGTGCAAGAGTGGATATGAGCCGCATTTCTATTCTTATGATACTCTGCGAGAGTTTACCGCAGACAGGCAATACGAGATACAGTGCCAAAGAAAACCGTATAGGATGGTGGATGTGCTCGGACTGATCGACGATGCGATTGATATTGGGAAGAGGCAAAAAGCTGGAGGTCAGCGAGACCGGCGGTTTCATGTTGCTTTGTCTTTTCCTGGTGAGCGAAGGGCGTTCGTGGAGAAAGTGGCCGGTTTTCTTACTGAGGAATTTGGGAAAGAAAAGGTTTTTTACGACAGGAATTTTGAGGCTGAATTGGCTCGTCTAAACCTGGACACCTACTTGCAAGAAATATATCACAGTGATTCTGAACTGATTGTGGTTTTTCTCTGCGCCGAATACGAGAAGAAGGAATGGTGTGGGCTTGAGTGGCGCGCTATAAGGGACTTGATCAAAAAAAGAAAAGCGTCCGACGTTATGCCTATACGCTTTGATAATACGCACATTACCGGATTATTTTCAATCGATGGTTACGTAAGTGTTGAGAACCGAAAGCCAAAGGAAATAGCTGATCGTATCATTGAAAGATATCAATCAATCAGCGCGAGAGTAGGAAGGTTTGAAGCCAGTGAGTGAAAGCGAAGAGTAAAACGCAGATGTCTCCCATTCGACCCCTTCGACATTACTCCCTTCGACTGCGCTGCGCTTCGCTCAGGATAAACTCAAGAGCGTATTTCAGCAGGCCTCATAACTTTGACAAATAGGTTAGCCTTGAAATTTTAATGCTGCTTTA
>CAYXPG010000166.1:0-4255 GCA_964467205.1 uncultured Pirellulales bacterium
CAAAATTGCAAAAAATACTTAGAAAAGACTTTTTTGTAGTGGAAAAAGAGGCTCCCGGTGTGGTCGGGGGGTTTAATGTACAGATTCAAAGCGGCTGTTAAACCGGCAGCAAAACTATTATTAAAGCGTTACCACATACACGGAATCAAGAAAATCATCCGGTATTTTTTCCTGCTGAAACCGGTCTTTTGGGGCAATCGGCCGGATTGAGCGTAATAAAGGCTTGACAGGTGCTCCAGTTATAAATAAAGTGCTGTTGTATTTTAACAATAATGTCATCCGAACCATTATTTACGGGATTGTGAAAGGAGACTTACAATGGCGACGAAGGTTGCAATTAACGGTTTTGGCCGAATCGGCAGGGCTGTTGCGAGAATTCTTATGGAAGAAGATACCGGCTTGGAACTGGTTGCGGTCAACAGTCGGGCGGATGCTGCGTGCAGGGCGCATCAGCTGAAATACGACACCGTGATGGGCAAATGGGGCGTTCCGGTAGAGGCCAGGGGCGATGAACTTCTGATTAACGGCAAGGTCGTTAAGGCTTTGGCAGTCAGTAAACTGACGGAACTGCCCTGGAAGGATTTGGGCGTGGAGATAGTTTTGGAATCGACGGGTATCTATCGCACCGCCGAATCTACAAAGGGCGGTTACGCAGACCATATCAAGGCCGGTGCCAAAAAAGTGGTTCTCAGCGTACCGGCAAAAGACGATATTGACGCAACAATTGTTATGGGCGTTAACGATGAGACGCTGACGAAGGATGACAAATGTGTCTCGAACGCAAGCTGCACGACCAACTGCCTTGCGCCATTGGCAAAGGCGCTTAACGATGCAATCGGGATTGAACGAGGGTTTATGACGACCATACACGCTTATACCGGCGACCAGAGGATAATTGATAAGACCCACAAAGACCTTCGTCGCGGGCGTGCCGGTGCGGCGAACATTATCCCAACGACCACCGGCGCGGCAAAAGCAATAGGCAAAGTCATTCCTGAGCTTGACGGCAAGTTCGCCGGTATGGCTGTCAGGGTGCCGGTTGTCTGCGGCAGTCTCGTTGACTTGGTTTTCGAGTCAAAAAAAGACGTTACCACCGATGATGTCAACGCAGCTGTGAAGGCGGCGGCTGATGGGCCTATGAAGGGCATCCTGGAATACTGCGATGAGCCGATAGTCAGCAGTGACATCGTAATGAACCCAGCTTCGAGCGTTTTTGACTCGCTGTGCACAATGGTAAACGGAAGGATAGTCAAGGTGTTGAGCTGGTATGACAATGAGTGGGCTTATTCGATGCGCACTGTTGATATTATGAAAAAAATAGCTGCACTGTAAAAACAGCCTGCACAAAGAATACCAGCCGCGAAAAGACGCAGAAAATATTTAATCGTAAAAAGAATTTTGTTGGAGTAAATTAAGAGATGGCTAAGAAAACCGTTGCGGATATTGATGTTGGCGGCAAGCGTGTTCTTATGCGGTGCGACTTTAATGTGCCGCTCGATGATGACTGCAATATTACCAGCGACGACCGCATCGTCAAGGCACTGCCCACGATAAAGCATATACTCAGCGGGGGTGGGGCCTTGATTTTGATGAGTCATCTTGGCAGGCCGGGCGGCGAAAGAAAGGAAAAGATGTCTTTGGCCCCGGTGGCCGGCAGACTTTCAGAATTGCTGGGTAAGAAAGTTATTTTCACTCAAGACTGTATCGGCGCCGAGACAAAGGCCAAGGCCGAGTCACTTAAGAGCGCCGAATGTATGATGCTTGAGAACCTGCGCTTCCACAAGGAAGAGACCATAAAAGATAAGGCCGCAAAGAAGGACGCCCAGCTTCGCCAGGCCAAAGACAATTTCGCAAAGGAACTCGCCGATATGGCTGATGTTTATGTAGATGATGCTTTCGGCACCGCCCACAGGGACAACGCTTCAATGTACACTGTGCCGGTGGTTATGCAAGGCAAAGACAAGGTCATCGGTTTTCTGATAGAAAAGGAGTTGAAGTTTCTCGGTAAGACAGTCAGCAATGCTGAGAAACCTTTCGTGGCGATTCTTGGCGGGGCAAAAGTATCGGACAAGATAGGCGTGATTGAGAATCTTTTCAATAAGGTTGATATTTTGCTGATAGGTGGTGCAATGGCCTATACGTTTTTCAAGGCCGAGGGAAAGCTAATCGGCAAGAGTCTGTGTGAGGATGATTTTCTTGATAAAGCGACAGAGTTACTTGAGCAGACCAAAGAAGCCGGCTGTGAAATGGTCCTGCCGGTAGATACGGTGATTGCCCCTGAAATCAAAGCAGGTGTTGAAAATAAAATCGTCAGCGGTAATATCGACACCGGCTGGGGGGGTGTTGATATCGGGCCTGAGACAAGAAAGCTGTTTTCAGAGAAGATTAACGGGTCAAAGACAATAATCTGGAACGGCCCGATGGGTGTTTTCGAGCAGCCGCCCTTTGACGAAGGGACAAAAGCGATTGCTTTGGCTGTAGCCGACGCCACAGACAAGGGTGCCCGCAGTGTAATCGGAGGTGGTGACAGCGCAAGTGCCGTCAAAAAGCTCGGATTGGAAAATAGAATAAGTCATATTTCCACCGGCGGAGGGGCATCGCTTGAATTTCTGGAAGGCAAGAAGTTTCTGTGCCTTGAAATACTCGACGAAAAATAATATCCAACCGATGGTCAATAGATATGCAGCTGCCCAAAGCAGGTACAATTGAAGTAGTCCCGTCAATACTAAGCGCCGATTTTGCCAGGTTGGCCGATGAAATAGCTGAAATTGAGTCGGCTGGTGTCAAAATGGTCCACCTTGACGTTATGGACGGTCACTTTGTACCGAATATTACGATAGGCCCGCCGGTGGTCGCCAAACTTCGCAAGTACAGCAAACTTTTTTTCGACTGCCATTTAATGATAAGTGAGCCGGCGAAATATATCGAACACTTTGTCGAGGCAGGCGCTAACCATATAACATTTCACATTGAAGCGACCGACGAGCCGGCCAAGCTTATCGACAAACTGCACGAACTGGGGGTCAGTGCCGGAGTAAGTCTGAATCCGCCGACGCCTGCCGAACAGATAGAAACAATTGGGCCGCTCTGCGATATGGTCCTGGTAATGACGGTCAATCCGGGTTTTGGCGGACAGCAGTTCATACCGGAGGCGGCTAAAAAAATCGCACAGGTGAGAAAAATTGTCGGCCCTGATATCAGAGTAGAGGTCGATGGCGGAATTGACCCGCAAAAAACGCCGATTGTAGTCGGCTATGGGGCCGATACCCTTGTTGCGGGAAATGCAATATTCTCAAAACCAGACCGGACCGCCGCAATAAACGCTATCCGGGAGGCTGCGAAATAATTTTATAGCCAAACCAGCCCAAATTTGGTAGAATCCTGTATGTCGTGAGGTGGTAGAGCTATGGGTAAAAAAACGAAACTTAAATGGAACGGTTTTTCACTGAAGCCGAGAAAAGAAATGCCCGAAGGGCTGTGGACGAGATGTCCGGGCTGTGAACATATGCTGTATAAAAGCGCGGTTGAGAATAACCTCGATGTCTGCCCGGAATGCAACCATCATTTTCGTATTGACGCAGCGATGCGAATTAAGTCGCTGGTTGACGAAGACTCCTTTCAGGAGGAGCTGGGCGATTTGACAACCTCCGACCCGCTGGGCTTTAAGTTCAGAGGGACAACCTATAAGCAGCGTATAAAAGCCGATGAGAAAAAAAGCGGCGCCAAAGAGGCCATACGAATCGGCAAGGCCTTTATAAAGGGCAGGGGGGTTGTACTGGGCGTGATGGATTCGAGTTTCCTTATGGGCTCTATGGGGGCTGTGGTCGGCGAAAAACTCTGCGTGGCTGTCGAAAAAGCGATGAAGGAAAAGCTGCCTTTAGTGGTGGTCTGCTGCTCAGGCGGAGCAAGGATGCACGAGGGAGTGGTCTCTTTGGGGCAGATGGCCAAAACTTCGGCGGCGCTGGCGAAATTAGACGAATCGGGAGGGCTTTTCATTGCGGTTTTGACAGACCCAACCACCGGCGGTGTTTCGGCGAGCTTTGCAATGTTAGGTGACGTTACCATTGCTGAGCCGGAGGCGATGATTGGCTTTGCCGGACGCCGTACTATTGAAGAGACGATAAAGGTCGAATTGCCGGAGGGCTTTCAAACGGCGGAATTTATGGTCGAACACGGCTTCGTCGATATGATTGTCCACCGCAAAGACCTGCGAAATGAAATCGCACGACTCATCGATTACTGCCGAAAATAACTC
>CAYXPG010000167.1:0-4254 GCA_964467205.1 uncultured Pirellulales bacterium
GACAAAGCAAAAGAGATATTTGCAGCGGTACCGCGCAAAGGCGGCAGGCTGACGAACATTCAAAAGATACAGTTAGTCCAGCATACCATAAATGAGCAAATTCGTCCGGCCCTGCGTGCCCACGGTGGCGATATCGAATTGATAGACGTTGAAGGAGATAAAGTAATAGTTGCATTCAGGGGGATGTGCGCCCAGTGCAGGCTCACGGAATTTACGATGAAAGATGTTGTTGAGGCCAAGCTGAGAGAATTCGTGTCTGAAGAAATAATTGTAGAAGAAGACGGTGAATCGGCGCAGGTGCCGCACAAGCACAGGGAATAAGAGATGAAAACCATATACTTTGACAATAATGCCACGACGAAGGTGGCTGAAGAAGTTCTTGAGGAGATAAAGCCGTTATTTTGTGAGCTTTACGGTAATCCCTCGAGTATGCATACATTCGGCGGTCAGATTGGCCGCAGGATTCGCAAGGCGCGTGAGCAGGTGGCCGCTTTGATTAGCTGCGAGCCGAGTGAAATCATATTTACAAGCTGCGGGACTGAAAGTGACAATACCGCTATCAGGGGTACGTTGGCTGCCTATCCGAATAAACGTAAAATCATAACCACCCGAGTTGAGCATCCAGCGGTTTTGGCGGTCTGCCGGGAGCATGAGAACCACGGTTATACTGTTGTGGAATTGGGCGTTGATAATAAGGGACGGCTTGATTTGGCACAATTGGAAAGAGAGCTCGATGATGATACTGCGTTGGTAACGATAATGTATGCTAATAACGAAACCGGTGTGGTATTTCCGATTGATGAAATAGCCGAGTTGGTTACCGGCAAGGGGGTGGTTTTCCACACCGATGCGGTGCAGGCGGTCGGGAAGATAGCTCTTGATTTGTCGAACAGCAATATTGACCTGCTGAGCATTTCCGGTCATAAGCTCCACGGGCCTAAGGGGGTGGGTATTTTGTATGTACGTAAGGGGACGCGACTTGCTCCGTTTATGTTAGGGGGTCATCAAGAATCCGGGCGAAGGGCCGGGACCGAAAACGTGCCGGGAATAGTCGGGCTGGGAAAAGCGTGTGAACTGGCAGCAGAAAATATTGAGCAGGAAAACGAAAGAGTCGGATGCCTGCGGGACAAACTTGAGAGTGCGATACTTCAAAAGTGTCCCGACAGCCGGCTCAACGGTGATAAAGAAAACCGTCTGCCTAATACGACTAATATCAGCTTTGAGTATATCGAGGGCGAGGCGATTCTGCTTATGCTGGATAAATTCGGTATTTGCGCCAGCAGCGGCTCGGCCTGCACATCCGGCTCACTGGAGCCCTCTCATGTATTGCGGGCGATGGGTGTTCCGTTCACGGCGGCACACGGTTCGATTCGATTTAGCTTAAGCAGGTACAACAGCGAAGAAGAAGTTGATTATACAATCGAAAAAATGCCGGAGATAGTAAACAAACTCCGCAAACTCTCGCCTTTTGTAACAAAATAGTTAGTCGACGTTCAAACATTTGGTGGGGTTCGGACTTATGGACTGAAATTTTGAACTGCTAAGATGCCGGCTGGCTCTGTTGTAGGGCTTTATATTCTTCGAGGAATTTAAGCCATTTTGTCCAGGCATCTTGGTAGATTTTATTCGAGGACAAAAAACCGTCGTTGTGACTTCCGAAAATCTCAACAAATTCGTTTGGTTCATTTACAGCTTCGTGCAGTTGAAGCCCAAATTCGAACGGTACAATCTCGTCGTTTCGGCTGTGAATAATCATTACCGGGCAATGAACGTCCCTGACGTAATCGATTGTTCTGTAGCTGAACTTTGCGAACCACTTGACGGGCATATAAGGGTAGAATTTGCGGCCGATGTCGGCATACGAAGTAAAGGCGCTCTCAATAATTAAAGATGCCGGGGCGACTTTGGTTGCCAGTTGTGCTGCGATGCTTCCGCCCAGCGACCTTCCGAAGAAAATAATATCCTCCGGCGGGACATTTTTCTCTTCTGTCAGCCATTTGTATGCGGCGGCGGCGTCGAGATATGTTCCCTCTTCGGTGGGTTTGCCGCCGCTGTTGCCATATCCGCGATAGTCGAAAATAAAACAGCTCAATCCCAGATTATAAAAGAAATTTATACTGTCCAGGCGGTGCATCATATTGCCGCCGTTACCGTGGCAGAACAGCAGGGTAAATTTGGAATTGCCGTCAGGGACATACCAGCCGTTAAGCTTTACGCCATCTTCGGTTTTGAAAAACACGTTTTCAAAATCCAGCCCAAGTTCGTCCGGCGTATAAGGTACCTCCCGTACGGGACCGTACAGGAATGTTGACTGCATATAATAGAGTGCCAGAGCCCAAACCGAATAGGCAACAAGCAAGACCACAATAATAGAGATTAGCATTGACCCCATTTTGTTACCCTGTATTGACATATGCTATACTGCTAAATCGTACGGTTGGGGTATTTTAATTTGCCTGAGGGCATAAGACAAGCTACAATTTAAATTATGTTAAAAAGAAGAAAAACAAAGACCGTCAGGGTTGGCTCGGTAAAAATCGGCTCTGTGGCGGGCATTGCCATCCAGTCGATGACGAAAGTGCCGACAACGGAGGTTGGCCGTTGTGTAAGACAGGTCAACCAGCTTGTCCGTGCCGGTTGTGAATTAGTTCGCGTTGCGGTTCCAACCCGCGCCGATACCGCTGCTTTTGCAAAAATCGTCCAGAAAGTCAGTGTTCCCTTAATCGCAGACGTTCATTTCAGCCCTGCCCGTGCCATCGAGGCAATCGAAGCAGGGGCGGCGAAAATCCGGCTTAACCCCGGCAACATAAAAAAACACAAAGACATCATTCGAATAATCGATGCAGCCGCGATGCATAAAACTTCTGTGCGCATCGGCGTTAACGAAGCGAGCATAAGAGACCTTAAAGCCGGCGACGTCCCGCTTGCCCGACGTACCGCCTTGATGTTAAAGGAGATGAAAAAATATGTTCGGCTGTTTGAAAACAGGGGCTTTGACCAGTTGGTTCTCAGTGCCAAAAGCAGTGATGCCGCCAGGACTATCGCGGTCAACCGTCGAATTGCTGAGGTTTTCGACTATCCAATCCATCTTGGGCTGACGCATGCAGGCCTTGTGGAAGATGCGCAGATACCATCAGCTATTGCTTTGGGGACACTGCTGGCAGAAGGTATTGGTGATACCATCAGGGTAAGCGCTGCGGGCAATCCGGTTGTGGAGGCAAAAATAGCCAAACAGATTTTGGTTTCGCTTGGGTTGCGCCGGGCCAATCAAATGGAGTTGATAGTGTGCCCGACCTGCGCCCGTGCCCGGATTGATGTAATTAAACTGGCCCGTCGGGTCAAAAAAGCCCTGGCTGGTGTTGATAAGCCATTGCGTATCGCTGTGATGGGCTGTATCGTCAACGGGCCGGGTGAGGCGGCCGATGCCGACCTGGCTGTCTGCTGCGCAAAAAACAAGGGCTATATCTATCGCAAAGGACGAAAGAGAACGACAGTTGCGGAAAACAAAATTATCCCGGCACTGCTGAAAGAATTACAGAACCTGTAATGTTTCGGCAGTTTAAGATTTGTTTTGATTATGACGTCTGGAAAATTAACAGCTATGGACTCGGAGGCGTTAAAAAAGTTATTCAGGCGATTTTGCGTTGTTGTCGTTTTCGGCGTCGCCTTTGCATATATCGAAAGTGCCGTAGTTATTTATCTGCGGGCGATTTTTTATCCTGATGGTTTTACCTTTCCATTGAGCCTGTTCAGCGCTGGGCCGCACTGGCAGCGGCTTTTATTAACAGAAATCGGCAGGGAGGCAGCCAGTCTTGTCTTAATTTTCAGCGGTGCCTGGCTGTTCGGCTGCAATCTTCGGCAGCGGTTCGCTTATTTTATGACCATTTTTGCGGTTTGGGACATCTTCTATTACGTCTGGCTGAAAGTGCTTCTCAACTGGCCTGTTTCGATTATGGATTGGGACGTATTGTTCTTAATACCGCTTGTATGGGCTGCTCCGGTTCTGGCGCCGGTTCTTGTATCGTTAGCGTTATTTAGCTTTGCGGCGATAATACTGCGGCGTGACTGTATTGCCCGTCCGATTAGGGCGGGATGGGTGGATTGGCTCGGTTTTTTCGTGGCCGGCATTGTTGTGGTTGTCTCTTTCTGCGTTGCGGGTATTCACATTGCAGAGGCCGATTATCGAGCGTATTTCTCTTGGCCTGTATTTGCTTTGGGCTATATATTAGCTGTCGGCCTGTTCATAAAGTGCTT
>CAYXPG010000168.1:0-4237 GCA_964467205.1 uncultured Pirellulales bacterium
AAGCCGAGTTTTTCGCCGGCTTCGACGGCCGGCCGTGCAAGGACAATTCTCCTGATTTGTTTTTTCTTGAGCATTGATACCGCAATTGCAACAGCGAGGTAGGTTTTCCCCGTCCCCGCAGGGCCTATGCAAAATGTAAGGTCATTGGCGAGCATCGTTTCGACGTACTTTAACTGTCCGGTGGTGGACGGCTCGATAACCTTTTTGTGGGAATAGACCGTGATGGCCTTACCGGGGCCTGCGGTCGGGGTCGAATCC
Organism: uncultured Pirellulales bacterium; assembly: GCA_964467205.1. GTDB lineage: Bacteria > Planctomycetota > Phycisphaerae > Sedimentisphaerales > Anaerobacaceae > CAYXPG01. The sequence goes on from CAYXPG010000168.1 coordinate 259, forward strand.
TTTTGGGCAAGAAAGGTTTTGACCTTTGCGGTGCCGAGGGAACCGTGTCTGATTAAATGCTTTTGCATCTTGTCGACAATTTCAACTGTTCTGTTTACATCATTTTCTTTACCGGAAATTATCAGGTCGGATTTTCTGGCGGTAATTTTCACGCCAAGAGACTGACGCAAAAGGCGAAGGTGGCTGTCGGCAGGGCCAAAGAGCTCAAGCTGTTTTTGGACCGAATCTAATTGTATGGTCACTTCCAAAATTTCCCTTTATATACAACACACAAAAAATAAATATGCAAACGGTGCAGCTATCAAAGGCGAATCAATGACATCCAGTATTCCGCCGAAGCCCGGGACAGTGTTTGCCGAATCTTTCTGCTCTGCGTCCCGTTTCAGCATAGATTCGGCCAGGTCGCCGAACTGGCCTATAAAGGCGAAGCAGCAGCCGAAAAATACCGCCGCCGGCAAATTCATTATATCACAACTTACCGCAAAAGAAACTGCAACTATCACCGCAGTTGCAACGCCGCCGGCCATACCTTCCCAACTCTTGCCGGGACTGATTTGGGGAGAAAACTTATGTTTACCCAAAAGTCTGCCAATTGTATAAGCCCCTATATCAGCAGACTTTACCACAAATACATACATGAGTAGAGCCCACGGCCCAAAGTCAATCCGAACAGCAGAGACAAAGGCGCTGAAAAGACCGAGATAAATGACGGAAAAATAATTTGCACCGCAGTTGGCCAATACGGCCAAAGTTCCATAGTGGGTATATTGGTATAATAACAACCCCAGCAGCGTAAAGGCCGAAAGAAAAAGCAGATAACTTGCGGCTTCAATTTCAAGAAGCTGCGGCCAGTACCAGGTGGTTGCAAATAAAATTGAAGCAGTGATTGAAACAGGCGTAAAAATATTCAGGCCCTTTGCAGCGGCAAGTTTGGCTAATTCAAACTGAGTCGGAAAAATTAAGGCAGCAATAAGGATACAGAGAATTGTCCCCTGTATAGGTTTATCATCGTCGGCTGAGGTGGTCAAAGAGCCGTCGAACCAGCCGCCGAAAATGACAACGGCGATAAAGAACACCGTCATCAACGTACCCAAAATCAACCTGTGCTTGAGCATAATGTCCCGTATTTCGTATCTTTTTCAGGATGTTCTTTTTATATCGCCGAACCGACGCTTACGTTTTGCGTATGCCAGAATCGCTTCTTCCAAATCCTCTTTGCTAAAATCGGGCCAGAGGGTTTTTGTAATATAGAATTCACTGTACGAAATTTGCCAGAGCAAAAAGTTGCTTACTCTTTTTTCATTTGCGGTGCGTATCAAAAGGTCAGGCTCGGCAAGGCCGGGGATGTACAAATGGTCACTGATACACTCTTCGTCAACGTCTTTGAGGTTAAGTTTGCCGTCCTTGTATTTTTGGGCGATTTTTTTGACGGCATCCGCGATTTCCGCCCTGCCGCTGTAGTTCAGCGCCAAAGCAAGGCACATTCCCGTATTCTCGGCGGTTAGCTCAATGGTCTTTGCAAGCTCTTTTTTTACCGAATCGGGCAATTTGGTCAGTCGGCCGAGATGAAGGAGCATTACATTATTTTTCATAAGTGTTGGACGAATAGCTTTGAGGTATCGGGCGTAGAGATACATAAGGGCATCGACTTCTGCGCCGGGTCTTTTCCAGTTCTCTATGCTGAAGGCATACAGAGTCAGCGATTCGATACCGAGGTCAACACAGCATTGGGCTATTTTCTCGACGGTTTTTCCGCCCTCGTGGTGTCCTTTAACTCGGGGCAGGCCTTTCTTTTGCGCCCATCGGCCGTTGCCGTCCATAATAATGGCGATGTGCCGGGGCATCTGTCCGAGCGAAAGCCCGAGACGCCGGGCGGTCTTTTCCAGTTTTTCTTCACTGCTGTTTTGCAATTTCTACAAATCGAATTTCATCTAAATATTGTCTGACTTCGTTTCGGCCCGACACCGATTATCGTTACGGGCTTTTTGACCATCTCTTCGATAAGCATAATATAGTCCCGGGCTTTGGCGGGTAAATCGTAAAAATCCTTTATTTGGGTCAGGTCGTCGTCCCAGCCGGCAACAGTTTCATAAATGCACACCAGATTTGAGAGTTTTGCCTGGTTTGCAGGGAAAAAGGAGACTTCTTTGCCATTGATTTCGTATGCCCTGCAGATTTGTATCTCTTTCAATCCGCTCATTGTGTCGAGATGCATCAATGCGACAGCGTCGATTGAGCCGATGGCTGCGCTATACGAAACGGCCACAGCATCGAACCAGCCGCATCTGCGAGGCCTGCCGGTCGTAGTGCCGTATTCATTACCTTTGTCGCGGATACGCTGGCCGATTTCGTTGTCCTGCTCGGTGGGGAAAGGCCCGGCGCCGACCCTTGTCGTATAGGCCTTGGCCACACCTATGAATTTATCAACCATTTTTGCCGGCACACCGCTGCCGGCAGGCATACCAAGCGAGCTCGCATTCGAGCTGGTTACAAACGGAAATGTGCCGTGGTCCAAATCCAGAAGCGCTCCCTGGGCACCTTCGAAGAGAATGGATTTGCCCTCGGCGATTGACCCATGGAGAAATTCGGTTGTGTCGGTTGTAAAGCAAAGCAGCCTATCGGCAAAGAATTTACACTTTTCGAAAACCTCGTCGGCGCTGAAGGGTTCGGCATTATAAACCGCCGCAAAGACCTTGTTTTTGTAGTCGGCGATGCTCTGCAGTTTGACTTTGAGCCGGTCGAGGTCTCTTAAGTCGCCCATACGGACGGCGTAAGTTCTGCCGATTTTGTCTGCGTAACAGGGACCGATTCCGCGAATAGTGGTTCCGAGTTTGTCCTTGCCTAAGGCTTGTTCGCGCAGTTGGTCTTCTTTTTTGTGGTAATCCAGGACAACGTGTGCGTTTTCACTAATGAAGAGCCGACCCGTCAGGGTGATGTTTTTCTGATTCAGCCCTTCTATTTCCTTTATAAGGGTTTCAGGGTCAACGACTACGGCGTTAGTGATTACACAGGTTGTGCCCGGCCGAACCGCTCCGCTGGGCAAAAGGTGCAGTGCAAAGCTGTTCTCGCCTATGACAACGGTATGGCCGGCATTGGCGCCGCCGCTGTATCTGACGACAATATCACAGTTTTCGGCAAGAATATCGACAACCTTGCCCTTGCCTTCATCGCCCCATTGTAATCCGGTAATACAGGTATTCATTTTTTACGTCCGTTTCTTAAAAACCAGCAATCCTTTACAAAATTTCCACAAAGACAAACCGTAACGGCGCAACGAAGGAGCATATTGCGGTTAATGGATTGGATTTTAGGCATTATCTCGAAAATTTCAACTGATTTTTGCTACGAGATGTTCCAGGACGGCCGAGAGATTATCGTACACCCTGTCACTTAACTTGCGACTGACTTCCGGGCCGTCTTTATCGTTGTATGTGATTATAAAAAAGCCCTTCGATTCGAAATGAGTTTTATCAATTTTCTGTATCGCATCGTAAGGAATTTTTTCTTTGTGACTGATGATAAGTTCATTTTCTTCAGCGATGATTTTCCTGCTGCTAATTATAAACAAATACACTCCCGCAGCAGCTGCAGCGAGAATAAGCCAGGGCGGTGACTTTTGATTAAAAGCAAGGGTGCTGTCAGGAGCACCGCTGGGGTTGGAGTGTTCTTTTCGGAACTTCTCATTAAAATAGCCGTCATAAAAAAACCAGCCTGCAAGAACAACAAGAAGAACAATAGCAATCTTGAAGTTGGTTTTCCTGTATTTGCTGTACGGTGCCTCGATAGCCATTTGAATATTACTCCTAAAAACCGCTTATAAAAAAAACTACCCCTAAAGCCGGGCCCCAAAGCTTCGTGCCTGCTGAAAAAATCAAACTCGGTTCATACAATATTTCAGGATAATATGTATATTATTGTTGCACGGCTCCGGTTTTACCTCAAGCAAAAAAATACAAAAATTACCGGAATACCGCAATAA
>CAYXPG010000169.1:0-4206 GCA_964467205.1 uncultured Pirellulales bacterium
TCTACTCAATTTTCCCCCAAAAAACCCTCAAATTTTAAAAAATAATCTCAAAAATTACGTATTTATACACCTGCGCATTTGGTTCGAAATCCCCTCAATTAAAATTAGCATCCGCCGAAGGCGGATTCCACAATCCTGTCCTGCCTGTCCCGAATTTATCGAGGGGAGCATAGCCGAAGGATTTGCATTTTAACTTTTGACTTTCTTTCTTATCCTCCACTCCTTAAAAAAACATTGGCTTTTATATATGAATTGCTGTAGAATTGTTTGTTTTGAGGTTATTTGAGCATACTTTCAGGAAATAAGATATTTGGAGATTAAGAAGTGGTTAGTACCGGCGATATTCGTAATATAATACTTTTAGGGCACGGCGGAAGCGGTAAAACCTCCTTAGCTGAGGCGATTCTGCACACAACAGGGGCATCGAACCGGCTGGGCAGCGTTGACGAGAAAACAAGTATCTGCGACTACTACGAAGAAGAAAAAGAACACCAGCACTCTATTGCTTCTGCGATAGTTCACACCGCATACAACGGTAAGGCAATCAATATCATCGATACGCCGGGCTATCCCGATTTCATCGGCCCGGCCATTAAGGCGATACCGGCGGCTGAGACAGCGGTAATCGTAATAAGTGCATCGGCGGGAATTGAGACCAATACGCGAAAAATGTTCCAATTGGCGACGAAGGCCGATATGCCGCGGGTGATTGTCATAAATAAAATTGACGCTGATAACATCGACCTGCCTGGGCTGCTGAAAAATATCCGGGAGACTTTCGGGCCACAATGCAGATGCGCGAATCTTCCTTCTGCGGACAAAAAATCGGTGATAGACTGTATCGAGAACGAAAGCGGGGAATCGCCTTTGATGGACGTCGGTCCGGCCCATACCGAACTGATAGAAAGCGTTATCGAGGTGGACGATGAGCTTATGGAAAGTTATCTGGGCGGTGAGGAGATATCCTCTGAAAAAATATCCTCGGTATTCGTAGAGGCGTTAAAGGCAGGGACAATTATCCCCGTGGTCTTTACGAACTCGCGGGGCGAAATCGGGGTAAACGAGCTTCTCGATATTATTGTCAAATACACGCCTTCACCTCAGCAGGCAAAAGCGGCTTCGCTCAAAGACGGTGAGAAAACAACTGAGCTTAGGGCCGATGCATCCGGGCCATTAGCCGGTCTTGTATTTCGTATCGGCTTTGACCCTCGGTCTAATATGAAGTATTCGGCCATCCGTCTTTTCAGCGGCACAATCAAGTCTGACACCAACATATTTCGCAACGACGAGAAGAAAGGTATTCGGCCGGGGCATATCCTGAAACCGCAGGGCGGCGAAAACAAAGAAACCGCAGCCGGCATTGCAGGCGATATCATAACGTTGGCGAAAGTGGAAGAGTTGAAAATCGGCGATGTTGTTCACGATGGGAAAGCGGCAGGAAGATTCGATATGCCGGCGGTGCCTGAGCCGATGTATTCACTTGCGCTTGAGCCTGCCACGAGAGGGGACGAGCAAAAAATCGGCACGGCCATCGACAAACTGTGTGAGGAAGACCCTTGCTTTAAGGTTTTGCGGGACCAGCAGACGAAAGAATTAGTCATCAGCGGGCTCGGTGATTTGCACCTGCGAGTGATACTCGAGAAGATGGAGAGGAATTTTAAGCTTTCGGTAAATACGAAGGAGCCGAAGATTCCGTATCGCGAGACAATTACGGCCAAGGCCGAGGGGTACTATCGGCATAAGAAACAGACCGGCGGCGCGGGACAGTTCGGCGAAGTTTATCTTCGCGTTGAGCCGGCCGAACGGGACTCGGACCCGCCTCTGGATTTTAGCTGGGACATCTTCGGCGCTTCAATACCGGGGCAGTACGAGCCGGCCGTTCACAAAGGCATTAAAGATGTAATGCAAAGCGGCGTCGTAGCGGGCTTCCCCCTGCAGGACATAAAAGTCTCCGTCTATGACGGCAAACATCATCCGGTCGATTCAAAGGAAGTAGCGTTTCGGGCGGCAGGCAAGGGAGCATTTATAGACGCCATTCAAAGGGCAAAGCCGGTCCTGCTTGAGCCAATCGTGAATATGGAAATTACGGTGCCTTCAGAGAATATGGGCGATATCACGGGCGATTTAGCTTCAAAGCGCGGCAGGGTGCAGGGACAGGATATGCTGGCCGGTAACTTTATCGTTATCAAGGCCCAGGTTCCTCTGTCGGAAGTTACACAGTATAACAGCCAATTGAAAAGCGTAACGGGCGGTCGCGGCAGCTACTCGATGGCGCTTAGCCATTATGAGCTTGTGCCGTCGAACGTGCAGCAGCAGGTTGTGGCAGCATACGCAAAAAAGAAACAAGGAGACTAAAAATTTAAGCTTCGATAGCCTGTGTGAGTTTTTTTTGGTTTTTTTTGAGCCATTCGGTTTTGCGTCGAATCATCTTTAGGAAATCATATCCGCTCAGATGTGCGAAAAAGCCGGTAGCTGCTATCGGCAGAACCGCCTCTGCTATCATAGTCTCAATCATTAAATCAAGGAGCGCACAAAGCCGGTATTTATCAAGCCTGATTACTTTTCGGTAGCCATCCAGGAATTGGACGAGCTTTGCCTGGTCGAGATAAGCGGGCCAATCAGCGGGGTTTGGGCGGTTGCCGACAATCGAAAACTGGAGCATTCCGTTTGCCAGGTCGGTAACGGGCGGCGCAATCCTGACCGAACCAAAATCAAGGACTGCGATAAATTTACGACCGGCAAAGAGCATATTCCCCGGATGCCAGTCTCCGTGCACAATCTGCTCGTCCCAGGAGTCAAAGCCAAGCCCGCTAACGCAAACGCTTGAGTCGTTGTAAAGGGTCATTAAAGTCTCGCCGATTTTTTGTAATTTTCTGTTCGGCGTGGATGTTTTCTCAGAGCCGATTGTTCTGAGGCGTCTGCGGACATTCGAAGCATCATGGAAGCTTCGTCTTAATCCTGAGGCAAGTTCTTTCCGGCCGGCAAAATCAGCCAGTGCCTTGTGAAATTTTGCCAGTTGCCGGCCGGCATCGATAGTTGCTTCGGCAGAGCCGTCATATCGCGAACCCTCAACGAATTTAAATAACTCGTAAATGTGATTATTCAACTGTAATATTGTATTGTTTTCGTCACGTGTGGTTATAAGTGAAGCGACGGAAAAACCTTTTTTCGCGAGGTGGGTTTGTACTGCGTGCGAAAAAGCAGCGCGGTAGAGGTCGTCTTTGCCTTTGGGCCGGCGTTTGAGTAAGAATTTGCCCCTTTCGGATGCGATTACCATTTTGGGTGCACGTTTGCTGCCGGAAGAAAGAGGGGTTAGCTGTTCAATTACGCCGATGTCGTAATAGCTAAGTACTTTAACAAGCTCTTTAGAAGAAAAATGTGCACCACCTCTGGGCATAAGGCAATCGATTATTAACTCAAGATTATTGACAATTTAAGGTTCTCGGCCGTCATTTGAGCAGGAGCAGAAAAATGACCAAAAAGGATATTACCGCTACCGCACTTAAAATTAAAACTGCAATGCGGTAATGGGCAATAGTTTCCTGGCTGTAAATATCTTCCCTCGGTTCAAGTGCTTCACCTTCCTCCAATTGCTCAAGCATAGAGACATCAAATCTTTTGTGTGCTCTTAAAGGGGCCTTCTCATCGCGGACGGCCTTCAAATCGGTAAGCAGTTCTTCGGCGTTATTGTATCGGTCTTCTTTTCGCTTGGCCATCATAACTTCAATAACTTCGGAGGTCCCGGCCGATAAAGAAGTGTTTATATGGTCCGGTGGAATGAGCTGTTCCCTCAAATGCTTCCTCATAACATCGGAGGGGTCATCGGCCATAAACGGGACGCGGCCGGTTACCAAGTGATAGAAAGTTGAGCCAAGTCCATAAATATCCGCCCGGCCATCGATGTCGATTTCGCCACGAATTTGTTCCGGCGCGATATAATAAGGCGTTCCATAAGCTTTTCCCGCTTCGGTCTGCGCCGCTTCGATATCGGTTGTTTCTCTGGCCAGACCCATATCGGCAAGTTTAACCACGCCGGCTTTGTTTATCATAATATTCTTTGGTTTGACGTCACGGTGAATAAGGCCGCACGTATGGGCATGAGCAAGCGCGTTGGCGACCTGAATGATGACATCCAAAGCTTCATCTTCGTCAAAGACCTTGCCCGCGGCCAAATCATCGTGCAAAGTTTTACCCTCAACATATTCC
>CAYXPG010000170.1:0-4202 GCA_964467205.1 uncultured Pirellulales bacterium
TTGCGGGTCAACCTCTCAGTCCCGCTACCCGTCATAGCCTTGGTGAGCCATTACCTCACCAACAAGCTGATAGGAGATAAGCCGCTCAACTGCCGATAAATCTTTGAGCAACGGTCCTCAGGCCGTTGCTATTATCCGGAATTACCGCCCCTTTCGGAAGGTTGCCGAAGCAACCGACGCTATTCCAGAGCAGAGGGTACGTTACCTATCTATTACTCACCCTTTCGCCACTAACCATTAATAAATTAATGGTCCGTTTGACTTGCATGTCTTAGCCACGCCGCCAGCGTTCGTTCTGAGCCAGGATCAAACCCTTCAAATTTGACTCGTCGAACCCCGATAAATCGGGGAAATCGTCGATAAAAGGCTCAACACTTAATTGGCATAATCTTCCAAAAAACATATATGAAATTTGGAAGACTGTGATACGCACCGAAAGTGCTGAATTAAAGTAAATAATTTTAAGCTGACTGCGGTAATGCATATTATCACCGCAGAAGCCGCACTTTCACTGCTTTTTTGGCTTAACTGTTAACTTGTCAAAGAGCATTTATCCTTTGGCCGCTGATTTCACACTGCCGACCCACGATGCTTCGCCGCCCAATAAAGCAAAAATATAAGCAGCCAAGCGCCCACCTCTTCCGGTCTTAACTTGCCTGCTTTCAACAATGCACCTAATGTATTATACGACCTGAATGTTAGTATCGTCAATAAAATAAATTAAAAAAAATAATTTTTTTTGTTTTTTTGGCAATTGCGGGTTTTGCCCCGATTTTGGCTGTTGTATAATGCGTTTTCATTATACATCATTAGTTTAGGCGGATAAGCTTATGCAAAGAGCACATTTTCAACATCGATTACGAACTAACAGGTCGGCTTCAGCCCTTATAATACTTCTGGTAGTTATCGCAATCGATATTATTCTTTCTTTTATTGATTTTTCAGCCCTTTTTCCAAAGCCCGACCCTGATACCGCTGAGGGGCTTGCACCCTGGCAGGAATGGCGGCTACGACTTATGAAGTCTGCTTGTTTCCAGCGTAAGCTGCGTACAAACCAGCCCGGTTTTGTTGTTTTGTTGATGCTTTTGATTATAGTCGTAGTATGCGGCCTTCTCTGGCTGGACCCATTTGCACTCTCCGGCAGCAAAGACAAGAGTTTACCGTGGAATCAGTTAAAAAGAATCGTGCCTGATGATGAGGTTGTGCCATCTCCAACAGAACAACAACCTAAGTTCACAACCCATATGGGAGTCATCGCTGAATGTGAAGAAGATGGACAAGATAGAGGAAAAGTGAGGATTCTCATTACGCCCCAGGGCCGAGTAGCCGGAAGCTGGTTCGCAGATTATTTTCCTAAACAAGGCCTGCAATACGAAGTTGTGACAAGCAGCTTCAAAGGCAATATTGTCCCAGAGTATGCTTACAAAGACGACTATGGAGAAGACCCCTCTAAGCTTTCCATAATAACCAAAGGTAATTTTTTGATTCTTGAAACAAGGACAAAAAAAGGAACGGTGCGGAAATCAAACGGTAGTATATTTGTTACCGGCTGGGTCGACGACGAATATGACATAACAGGAAAAGTTACAATAACCTCAGATAAGAAAACTTATTTTGAATATGAGTTTTCAGGAAAGCTCACAGAAACTCTGCCATTTCTTTTTGATTTGCCTACCAGGAAGCGATAACAAATTATACGGTTGTAACAAAACGGTTAGAAGGAGAAACGTGTCTATTTGATGCGCTTTAACACGCTGACCCAGGGGGGAGACAGGGGGCGATAGTTTGCGGCATCCTGGTTCCAACGATAAATAGACTTCTCGGGCGAAATGATATCAATAACCCCGACTAAACGGTAATATTTCCGCCGATATTCTTCAAACCATTTAAATATCGACCTGTCGGAATACGACTGGGTAGCCCAGGATGTCTGCATATTCACGAATACTATAAATTCCGGACGTGCGGTCTCTATCTGGCGTATCATTTCGCTCTGCATCTGCGAAACATACTTGTGTTTGCCCATCAGAGGATAAACGTAAATGTGTGATGTAGCTGAGCGTCTTTTGGCGTAGAAGCAAATTTGCGGTTCCGAACCGAGAATAGCTATAGAATCATCCGGTGATGTGTGCTGCTTTATGTAATCAGCAATTTTCACTGATTCAACGAAAGGAAAACCGAAATATGATATTCGTGATATTCGGTTCGGTGACAACTCAAACAGATAGGCTTTTTCAGCGAAGACGGCATAAATTATTGGGGCGGCGGCGAGTAAAACCGGTATGCCATATCCAATTAACCTGGTTTTAGAATTTGCGAGAAGAGCTGCAACAGCGCTAATTCCGGCGCCGGCCAATAAGGCCACAGCGGGCAAAGCAAGGATGAAATAATGAGGGTAAAAACGATATCCCGGTATGATGGATGCAAATGAAACCAGGCAAAAGAAGATGATAGATAAATTTTGTTTTTCTTTTTTTGTTCGGCAAATCAAAACGATTAATCCAATTAATGCCAAAATCCAAATAGGGAGTGCAGATTGAGCCATTTTGAGCAGTGCAAATTTTAAGAAAATCAGCCCTATCAGACGAGGGAAAACAGAACTATATTCCGGTGGATATACAAACAGCCAAAACCAGAATTTGTCAAAAAGGCCGTAGGCGAGAAAGACTGCGCAAAGCATCGCAAAAGGAATGAGTACAGCCAGCAAGAAGACTGCGTACTCCAAGAGATACCGTCTCCAACGGCTTCGGGGTTTTTTAGAATAGCTGACAAAAAGACAGATTGCTACAAACCCGACGAAGAATATACCATGATGCTTAATAACCAAAGCCACACCCATGAGCAGGCCGCCGGCAAAGAAAATTTTTAGCCGTCCAGAATCAATTGCCCTGAAGAGCAACAAGATTCCGGCCAGTGCAGGCAGCAACAAGAGCTGTTCTGCATTTGCTGTAAAGCCCTGGACGTGCTGACTTAACGATATAACGGCGTATGTGGCGGCAGCAACGAGGCCGGCAACAGTATCCAACAATCTTCTGCCGAGAAAAAACATTAAAACAATGGTAGCTGCGTTAATAACCAACAGTCCCAGATGTATTCCAATGGTGGTCTGGCCGAAAATTAACAGTATGAGGACGTACAGATAATACAGGCCCGGCATTTTCATATCATAGGCCTGCTCGAAAGGTGGGATGCCCTGCAATATAAGCTGTGCAGTATAAGCATATCCTCCTTCATCTCGCTCAAGTGGAATTTGCAACAGTCGAATTCTCAAGGCGGCGGCAAGCATAACAATAATCAGGACTGTCAGCAAAGACCAATAGCTGATGTTTCTGTGGCGGAGTTTCTGAATGGCAACCGGTCCGTTTTTATTCATTGTATAGACCTTACAATAATCTGATACTTATCCAAATTCTCTCTAAAAATCAACCAAATTCTTGCAATATTCGGTGCTCTGTATTATTCTCTTTGCTTGTATGGTTAAGACTGAAGAGATACAAATCGCAACAAAGGGCAATTGCGATGTCGTCAATATCACCGAAGAGGTCAGCGAAGCCATCGCCCAATCCGATATCGCCAATGGTATTGCTACGGTATTTAACGTGGGTTCGACTGCCGGCGTTACAACCACTGAGTATGAACCGGGGCTGGTGAATTATGATATTGCTGCTGCTTTTGAAAAAATCGCCCCAGAAAAAGCCCGCTACGAGCACGAAGAAACATGGCATGATGATAACGGCCATTCCCACGTGCGTGCTTCGCTGCTGGGTGCGTCCTTGAGCGTGCCCATTGTTGACGGGCAGATGACCTTAGGCACGTGGCAGCAGATTATATTAGTGGATTTTGACACCCGCCCGAGGACAAGAACCATCATTTGCCAGATAGTCGGACAGTAACACACGGCGAACCTCCCGAGAAATGGTCGAAGTGTATTAGACCACTTTTTTGTTGATTGTCGGTACCTGATATATGATACTTGACATCGGATTTGTGGTAGTGACATAAAAAGCTGCCCCTTAGAGCGGACAAAGTATACCCTTAAGGGTAATAAATTCCCGCGACGGGGATTTTACTTATTGTTTTAAGGGTACCTGCCCGCGAACAAATGGGATTTTTTTTCATTAGCACTATAATAGATTAAGTAACGATGCAGAGAGGATTTGTTATGGAGCTGAGTTTACTTGACATAGTTGTGTTCCTGGGAT
>CAYXPG010000171.1:0-4177 GCA_964467205.1 uncultured Pirellulales bacterium
CGTCTGCTGTGCCGTTTATTTCCACTAATGAGGTTTTGCCCCGGTTTTGTTAGGGACCCCATTTTGGCTCTGCCACAGGTGCAATAAGTCGCAAAATGGGAACCCTTATCGGTCTGCTGTGTCGTCTTTTGCCTGCTCAAGTCTGAGACGTCGAAGGTTTTTCGTTTAAGTCGGCGCAGAGGGATGTCGATTGGAATTGTGGTTGTGGTATTAGTCTAAACGTATGTTGGGCAGAGCAGAAAATTATGCAAAAGCAGGAACATACACTTTCATACATTCTGCAGGAGAATATCCTTGACGAAGAGAGTCTGCAAAAGGTTGTTGAACAGCAGCAATCAAGCGGAGAAAGTTTGATAAAGATTCTCAGGAAAAACGACCTTGTCAGTGAGGAGCAGCTCACCAGGATAATTGCCGCCGATAATAAAATAGAGTTTGTGAACCTTTCACCGGCTATGGTGGACCCAATGGCCGCTCATATGGTAACCTATGAAATGGCAAATCAACACAATGTAATTCCGGTGAAAAAAGAAAATGGCAAGCTGCTGGTGGCAATGAGTGCGCCGTTGAATCTCACCGTCAGAGACCAAATAGAGATGAGGACCGGTTGCAAAGTAATTCCTCTTGCCGCTACGCCCGATGCAATCACACAAGCCATTAGATACCACTTCAATGTGCAAAATGTTACACGTCAGGCCATCGCTTCGATGCGGCTGAAAACGGACGGCCGCAAAGATGAATCTGACAGCGCCAGGTTTGATAACAGATTGTCACGAGCCGCTGACGACCCCATTACCGGGCTTGTTTCTTCAATTATAACCGGTGCTATTGACGCCAGAGCAAGTGATATACATATTGAGCCTCAAAAGCCGGATATGAGGGTACGCTACCGAATCGACGGGCTCCTGCGGGATGCGATAAATGTGCCATCGTCGGTTCAGCAGGAACTTGTATCGAACATTAAAGTCCTGGCAGAAATGGATATTTCCGAGCGGCGTGTCCCCCAGGACGGCCATATAGCACTGGAGCATAACTCACATCAGTATGACCTGAGAGTTTCTTCATTGCCCGCAGTCGGCGGAGAAAAAATCGTTATCAGAATTCTTGATAAGAATGTAAAGAGGTGGATGCTTGATGAGATTGTAACTTGCCCTGATGATAATCAGAAATTCCGGTCCCTGCTCAAAAATCCTTATGGAATGCTTTTGCTTACAGGCCCAACCGGATGTGGGAAAACCACAACTCTGTATTCGATTCTTCAGTTGCTTAATACGCCTGAAAAAAATATTGTTACTCTTGAGGACCCGGTTGAGTACTGTCTTGACGGCATTACACAGGTCCAGGTCAAGCCTGCTGCCGGAGTGACTTTTGCCTCAACCCTGCGAAGCATAGTACGACAGGACCCCGACATTGTGCTCGTCGGCGAGATTCGGGACTTTGAGACTGCGGAAATAGCCATCAGCGCAGCGCTGACCGGCCACCTGGTTCTGAGCACATTGCACACAAATGACGCAGCAGGTGCAATCTCACGTTTGATTAACCTCGGAATACCATCGTTTCTTGTTGCCTCTGCACTTTTAGGAACGGTTGCACAAAGACTACTGCGAATAAGCTGCCCCAAGTGTAAGCAGCCATATAAGCCGTCATCCGAACAGTTGGAACGGCTTTTCGCTTTATCTGAATCTAAAGGGGACAAAAATGTTCAGTTGTATCAGGGCATTGGCTGCGACGATTGTTACAACACCGGCTACTACGGACGCAAGGCAGTTTATGAGATACTCGGCATTTCACAACAAATCCGAAAAATGATAATTAACGCTGATAGTGATGACGCTATCAAGCAGCAGGCAATTGCAGAAGGGATGAAAACGTTGCGGGAAAGCGGCGTCGAACAGACCCTTGGCGGCACAACGACTGTCGAGGAGCTGGAACGTCTGGTGGATATGAGGATTGAATAATGGCCGTTTACGAATATACAGCAGTTGATAAAAATGGGAGCGAGTTCTGCGGCATTTATAATGGTGTCGATAGTGTTGGTGTGCTCCGGGAAGACCTGGCTAAAATGGGTGATACACTACTCAAAGCCAAACGCACCAGAGCCGTCGGACAAAAGCGAATAAGAGTCAAGCAAATTGAAGTTGTTACTTTTGCTTATAAACTCGCTGGAATGTGTTCAGCGGGACTGTCGATTATCAGATGTCTCAAAACGGTCGAGGAACAAACCCAAAACCAGACATTCAGATATGTCCTTTCAGATATCAGGCACAGCATCGAAACCGGTTCTTCACTTAAAGATGCTTTCGAAAAACACCGAAACATATTCTCCGATTTCTTCGTCGGAATGATAGAAGCGGGAGAATCAGGTGGAAACCTCTCTGAGGTCCTTGAAATGAGCGCAAACTACCTTGAAAAACAGGCTGACCTCAGACGCAAAGTAAAATCCGCTTTTGCTTATCCAATCGTGATAGCTGTTATGTGTGTTTTGGTAGTTGTATCGCTGGTAATTTTCGTTATTCCGGTATTTTCAAAATTATATCAACAAATGCACACCCCCTTGCCCTGGCCTACCAAGGCCCTTGTAGATATAAGCACCTTTGTCAGGGACGGCTGGTGGGCAATTCTGCTAATCATAGCAGCGGCGGTTTGGCTGTTGAAACACTTTCGGAAAAATCCGCGTTTAAAAGCCGGGTGGGATGCTTTTAAGTTGAAGATGCCTGTTTTCGCCAGGCTTAACTGTATGGTTGTTGTTTCTCGCTTTATAAGAACCTTCGCTATGCTTGCTTCAGCCGGCGTTTCATTTGTCAAAGCCCTGGATGTTGCAGGTGTGGTTGCTAACAATTCAAAGGTCTCCGATATAGCCGGGCAATTGCAGCAATCAATAGAAACAGGTAATTCTCTTGCAGGTTCTCTCAAAAACCATAACATTTTTCCTCCGATGATTGTCCAATTGGCAGCTTCCGGGGAAGATGCGGGAAAGTTGTCTGAGATGCTCAATAAAGGTGTCGATTTTCTTGATAAGGATATTGACAGGACAATACACGCGCTGCTGGTCAAGTTAGAACCTGCTATGACAGTTATTATGGGAATAATCGTTGGCTTTATACTTATCGGTGTTTATTTCCCGCTGTTTGATTATATGAGCCATCTTGAATAGTTGAAAGTTTTTTACAAAAGTACCAAAGCAGCCCGCTATTTATGCCGATACCGATACCATAGCGGTTTTGGAGTGTGATTAAACTCGAATATTCAAAATAAGGAGTCAAGAAATGTATCGTACAAAAAACAAAGGCATTACTCTGATTGAGTTGTTGATTGTGGTCATTATATTGGGCGCTCTGGCTGCAATCGCAATCCCGAGGATAAGCACAAGTGCCCATAACGCCAGGAAAAACGCCTGTTATACCAACGTTGACATACTAAATTCTCAGCTTGAGATGTATTGTGCAGATAACGATGGCGAGTACCCTGCTGACTTAGCGGACCTTACGGCAGATGCAAATTATTTCCCTGATGGAGCGCCAGTGTGCCCCTTTGACTCGGCAGCATATCCCGATGCCTTAACTGCTGATAACAGGGTTGATGCCAGCGGCCACACTCACTAAAAATAGCAGGTTGCGGGAGGGACCACCCGCTTTCCTGATAAAGATATCACGACAAAGATGGTTTGCAGTTTCAAGCTGTAACCATCTTTGTTAGTTTTTACGGGTTTGGGGTTATGAGAAGACTCAAATATGCCTATACTATTGTGGAGCTGATTATTATTGTCCTGTTTCTTGGCGCATTGGCCGCTATTGCTGTGCCCAAACTTAATTTCTCCGCTATTTTCAAGCAGCAAGCAGACTGCCTGGCCAGGAAAATCGTTACAGACCTTCGCCGAACACGCAGACTCGCTATTTCCGACGCAGCGAGCAATACCGACGGCTTTGCACTGAATATGACCGGCTCGTCACCTTATACAGGCTATGAAATAGAAAACCTCGATACCGAAGAAACAGTAGATTCACATACTATCGATTCGGATGTCAGTTGCACTGGTGGAGATGAGTTTCAATTCGGCCCTTTGGGAAATCTCTTAAGTGAAAGTGACACTGAGCTTACCGTCTCAGTTTCGCCAAAGACCTTTACAATCACTATTACTTCAGCAACGGGTATGGTAAAATGCACCGAAAATTAGAAATGG
>CAYXPG010000172.1:0-4162 GCA_964467205.1 uncultured Pirellulales bacterium
TTTGGCTTTGGTAAAAAAACCGCTGAAGCAAATTATGAGAAAATGAAGGAAATGCTAAACAAGGAGGTCGAGCATCATTTCAGACCTGAGTTCTTGAACCGAATCGATGATACCATAGTTTTCAAGGCCTTAACAAGAGAGGACCTGCAGGTTATCGTTGATTACGAGCTTGCAAAGGTATTTAAACGGCTGATAGAACACGGCTTGAAGCTGGAATTGACCGAGCAGGCAAAAGAATTTCTCATCGATAAGGGTTATAATCCGGAGTTTGGTGCACGGCCGTTGAGAAGGGCCATCGAGCATTATATCGAAGACCCGTTATCGGAAGCCGTGCTCAGGGACGAATTCAAAGGAAAAAACCTTATAAAGATTGATGTGCAGGACGAAGAACACCTCAAGTTTGAAGGGGTTAAGAAGGCTGAGCCGAAAGAAAGCAAACAAACTGTCACAAAAGCATAATACCAAGAGCAATGGCCGGTTAGGCTGATGCCTCTTGCACCGTAGCACGGGCGGCAGGGAGGCCAACAGAGTAAAATGTCTCCCTTTACTTCAAAAGCATTTGTTTCTCCATCGGACCTTGCTGCTCCGACAAAAGAGCCACAAACTCCTGCCTGTTCATCCATTGGACTGTTCCGTCCAGTCTGACAACGATAAAGCCGGGGCTAAAGAGTAATGAGCGGTAGTTTTTTTCAGTATAAGCTAAAATTTCATCGGAAGGAGATTTAAAGTCTATCCATAAGGCCCTGTAGTGGATCTTGCCAAGCCGTGCTGAACCCTGCAGCTTGTCTTTAATATTGTTGATGTATGATTCGGGGGGCAGCGAACCATTGGCCTTTCGGTACCGAAGTGCCTCCCGGCCAAACTGTTCCATAGCGCGCATCGCTTCGGAGCGGTTGACCCAATCCTTGAAGTTAATCATCGCAACAACCGCAATGGCCGTAATGACCAGAACAGTTATAATGTTTGTCAGGATGTCCTTTTGCCGTTTGTTCATATCTCACACTGCGCAAATCGTATCGCATCAAAACTCTTTCACTCAGCAGGTTTGATTATCCTTGTATTTTTACTTTGTTGTCCTGGACAAACAGCTTCCCTTCGGCAAAAAGCTTAATTGCCTGTGGATAAGCAATACATTCCTGCTCAAAGACTCTTGATGCAAGTGTGTCGGCAGTATCGTCCTCTTTTACAGGGCAGGTTCGCTGGATTATAATAGGCCCTTTATCGTATTCGTTTGAACAGAAGTGCACCGTGCAGCCGGTTACCTTACAGCCGGCCCTGAGAACGGCCTGGTGCACATGATGTCCCCACATGCCCTTTCCACCGAAGCTCGGCAGCAAAGCCGGGTGTATGTTCATAACACGATTCTCATAGCAGGCCGGTATCTTCCAGAGGCAAAGCCAGCCTCCCTGTATGACAAGGTCAACGTCTGCTGATGCGAGTTCGCTTTCGATACTGCTGCTGAATTCGTCGATGTCGGGGTAGTCTTTTTCACAGATGATTTTTACCCCCAGACCTGCAGCTTTTGCTCTCTCAACGCCTCCTGCTGTTGAGCGTGAACTTATTACAAGAACAACCTGTGCATTTAGTCGGCCCTGTTTAATACATTCGAGAATGTTCATTAATGTCGTGCCGCCGCCGCTGATTAAAACGCCCAGCCGAATCGGCTTTTCGCCCCTCGAAGTTTGCCGCTCGCAGACTGTTTGGGTACTTTGTTCCGAGTTGCCGGCTGCGTCAATATCCTGTTCGAGATTCAAAGCCCTGTTTACGAGTTTGTCGGCCTCCTTG
This sequence comes from uncultured Pirellulales bacterium, assembly GCA_964467205.1. Classification (GTDB taxonomy): domain Bacteria; phylum Planctomycetota; class Phycisphaerae; order Sedimentisphaerales; family Anaerobacaceae; genus CAYXPG01. The sequence goes on from CAYXPG010000172.1 coordinate 1,786, forward strand.
TTTTCTTCCCTTGCGATGTGTTGGACTTTGAAGCTTTTGAATTTCCCAAGCATCTGAAGCGTTTGTCGGAAAAGGGGTCTTATCTTGTCGCTTTTAACCTTGTATTGGCCGTTAATCTGCCTTGCGAGCAGTTCGCTGTCGGTAAAAACTCTCAGCCGTTCGGCACCAATCTTCTCTGCAGCTTCAAGAGCTTTACATATCGCGGTGTACTCGGCCACATTGTTTGTACTCTGACCGAGGAAAAAGGCCTTTGCCTGTAGTTGATTTCCTACATCGTCTATTAAGATAAAGCCGGCAGCAGCCGGACCAGGGTTGCCCCTGCTGCCGCCATCAGTATAAATAATGATTTCGTCAAGCTTTTCCTTCAATGTATTAGAACCCTTTTAAAATCGACTATTGATTAATGGAAGAGACATACAGCTAATCTTACTCTTGTGAGCCGCCAAGGACAAGTATTCTTGTGCAGTTTGGACATCGGATTATGTCGTCTTTTGTCATAAGCAGATTGACGGATTCAGCGGTAACACCCATAAAGCAGCCGCCGCAGCTATACGTTGCCGTTTTGCCCTCCTGTGTCTCGACCACCGCCAGGGCTTCTCCATCGTAAGTCTCGGCTACCCGTTTGAATATATTGAGTGACTCAGGCGGTATGTCCCGCGCTGCCTCTTCCCACTGGGTCTGTATTTCCTTTATTTCGGCTTCGTACTTTGCCGACATCACTTCAGCCTCGTCTCTTGTCCGCTTAAGTATCCCTTTCTGCTCATCTATCTGTGACTGAATCTTTTCACACTCGGCCTCATCGGTATCAATATCTTTGAGCAATTCCAATATCTGGGTCTCGATTTTGGAACTGTCGGCCTTGGTGGTATTGAGCTGGGTGAGGACTGCGGCATATTCCTTGTTTGTTTTTGCGACGTTTAGCGAGGCCCTCAATCGGGCTATTTGTTCGTCTCTGGTCCTGAGTTCCAACTCGAGGCGGTCGGACTGGACTTTGGTTAATTGAATCTCTTCTTTTTTAGCTTCGAGACTGTTGGCGAGACTTCTAACCTGGTTTTCCTGTATGACAACGTTTCTTCGGCACCTTGTAAGCTTCGCTTTGGCAGCCCGTAACTGATTTTCAACACTCTGAAGTTTTACCAAACCATTTAATACAGGTCCCATTTATGTTCCTTCGTTCCACCTGTAAAATTCCAAACCCTTCATTATGACCACATATGATTTAAACTGCAATAAAAATTTTTTATGTTCAGGCGATTTTTTAATTTCTGCGGTAAAAAGTCGGCTGAGTATTAAAAAACTATCTTTTAAGCTGATTCAGTGGTATTATTAAATGCCCATATTTTGATAGTAAGCTGTCTTTTCACGCGACTAAAAGGAGAGACGAACGGTGCTGGAGAAAAACATAGCTAAGAAAGGGAAAAATCTGATATGAGTGCAGGAATCGGCGCAGAATTTTTTGAAAAGACCAAATATAAATACCTTGGGCCATCAAAGCAGCAAAAAGGAATCACCCCGCCGGCACTGCAGGAAAATTTTGACAGAAGTGGGGAAAAATTCGACTTGCCCAACCCGGACAAAATTGATTCGGCGCTAAAGAAATTAATCAACCACCGTTCAAGCATCAGAGAATATCAGGATGCAGCTATTTCAAAAGATGAGCTTTCATATCTGTTGTGGTGTATTCAGGGGGTTAAAGAGAAGGTCGGTAATATCCACACTCTCAGGACAGTACCTTCCGCCGGGGCCAGACATGCACTGGAGACCTTTATCCTGGTCAATAAGGTCGATGGATTAACGCCCGGTCTCTACAGGTATCTTGCTTTAGAACATAAGATTCAGGAGTTTATAATAAGCGATGTGATTTGCGACAAAATTACTCACGGCTGCCTGGGACAGGACTTTGTTAAAGAAAGTGCTGTTACTTTTATCTGGGTCTGTGTCGTCGAGAGAATGACGTGGCGTTACGGCGAAAGAGGATACCGGTATGTCCTGCTGGATGCCGGGCATGTGTGCCAGAATCTGTATCTGGCCGCCGAATCGCTCAGCTGCGGTGTTTGTGCAATCGGAGCTTTTGATGATGATATAATGAACAAACTTTTGGGTATGGACGGCAAAGAGAAGTTTGTTATATACATCGCCGCCGTAGGTAGGAAGAAGAAAAGTATTTAGAGCCTCTAACAAAATGAATCGTTGTACCGAAAGCGAGCGTTTTTTCGTCTGGCAACCAAGGCGAAGCAGGCCCCTAAGGGGTCGATACAGCCTGACGCCGGCCAGACGGAAAATAAGCCGCTTGAATACAGAGTCATTTTGTTATAGGCTCTTAGTATGCTGCTTTGGCTTAAATAATTTCGTCCGGAGGTTTGATTTTTGGCTATGA
>CAYXPG010000173.1:0-4127 GCA_964467205.1 uncultured Pirellulales bacterium
CCGAAGAAGCGAAATTCTTCCCTTTTTGCTCCCGACGATGCAAACTTGTAGATTTGGGTGCCTGGTTTGATGCCGAATACAGGGTCTCCTCAGCTCCGAACGAAGCCTCCAACGATGCTGAAAAACGGTAAATTACAGAACATAAAAATTTTATAAAAGTTGTTGAAACCAGCCCACAATAGTTTATATACTTTACATCTGCTTTTAAGGAAGCAATGAACAATTGTAACCTTTTTGAAAGGAGGCAAAAATGAACGGTGAAGAACAACCATCTCAGTTCTTTGAGAAACTTCTGTTCCCGAAAATATTTCAAACCTTTCGAATCGCCATTCATCCACCCAGCTGGATAATCGCCTTTTCGGCTTTGGCTGTAATCTGCCTGGCCGGCTGGATACTGGACTTCAGCAACACTGTTGTCACCTCACCGGACGAAACTACAGAACTGCAGATTTATATGACCAATCCGGACTATATTGATACATTCATCGAAAACTACGAAGAGACAGGCCAAAATAAGGGCGTATTTTCGACCCTTCTGGACTTCAGCGCTGCGAGGTTCAAAGATGCCGTCAGTTCACTATTTGCTTCGAATCTCACGGGGGTAGCCAAAAACATCGCTGATTATTTTAAGGCGGTGGAATGGGCACTCAGGTACCACTTTTTTTACTGCATAATCTTTTTGCTCATAAAGATTCCTGTGCTCTGTATTGCCGGCGGCAGTATATGCAGAATCGCAGCACTGCAGTTTGCCCAGGGTGAAAAACCGGGTCTTCTCGGGTCTCTGCGATTCAGCACAAAAAGGTTCCTCTCTCTCATATCCGCACCTTTGTTTCCTCTCGGCATAATTATCGTTGCAGGCCTGTGCATATCTCTTCTGGGATTAATAGGCCAGATTCCCTGGGGCGTCGGCGAATTGATAATGGGGGTTTTTATGCTGTTGGCACTCATAGCGGGAATACTGATAACAGGGCTTTTGATTGGAGCGGCCGCAGGATTTAACCTGATGTTCCCGGCAATCGTATATGATGGTTCGGACTGTCTCGATGCAATCAGCCGTTCCTTAAGCTATGTATATAACAGACCCTGGCGAATGGGCTTCTATACAGCCGTTGCCGCCGTTTATGGAGCCATCTGTTACATATTCGTTCGATTTTTTGCTTTTATAGCGCTCCTGGTGACATACAGATTTTTGCAGTTTGGCAACGGCGGAAAAAACGCCGGCACACTCACCGCGCTCTGGCCGGAGCCGAGCTTTGTCAGCTTGCTCGGCTCATTAGATTTGGCAACAAACAACTGGACACAATCAGTCGCTGCTTTCCTGATTTGGCTGTTTCTTTTAGTAATTGTCGGACTGGTGATTTCTTTTGTAGTCAGTTTTTACTTTTCCGCCAATACTATAATCTACTCACTTTTACGCAATAAGATGGACAATGTCGCTCTGGAGGACATTTACAGCGACCTCGACGAAAGCATAATTGAGCCGACTGATGTTGAATCTGAGTCTAAGAAATCGAAGCCTGAGCCGAAATCGAAAAAGAAGAAAGATTGACCGGCCAATATCAGCCGCACCGCCATCGACGTTCCACCGCGATATTCATAGCTGTGTGAACCATTAGTGTCCAAAAACTCTATCGCGATACAGATTCTACATACCCATTTGTATTGACGTTACTTATGATATCTCAAAAATAACCATATTTCTCCGAAGATGATTTTTTGAATAGGACACCTTGACTTTTCAAGTGTCAAGGGGTATGGTCTTTATATAATCAAAGTTGTGTATGTATCATTATACACCACGGGATGAGCATAGGTCAATGAGGCGAAAAAAACGATTATTGTTTTTGGGGGAATTCTTAGCGGTGTTGAGTTGGGCGATATTTGTACGTTCTTGGGGGGTAAGCAAGCGAAGCTTTTGGATGGATGAGGCGTCTATAGCAAATATTGTATTGGATTTCCCGTGGATAAAATTATTGTACCAGACAGAGATTCCCTTAGCACCTCTGTTTGCAATAGTTACAAAGTTAACAGGCAATATAGTTTCTCCGCCTGAGATTGGGTTGCGTTTACTGCCGATGATTTGTGGTATTGCATGTGTACCATTGACCTACTTTCTGATGCGAACGTTGCGTATTCCTCGAATAACAGCTCTTGTGGGAATGACGCTCTGTGCTTCAAGCCCATGGCTAGTAATTTGGTCTCGTGAGTTAAAACAGTATGAGGTAGAAGCTTTTTTCTCGGTACTGTTAGCTCTGCTTGTATTGCAACTTCGTCGTTGTACAATGAAGAGACAACAATGGATGTTAATTGGAGGAATACAAATGGTTTGTTTAGTTGGACCATGGTTTGGGTTCGGCTTTTGTTTCCCTGCTATTACTTTGAGTGCGGTGTTAATGTTTTTACCGCCCATTTTTGGCCATCGCAAAGTTGTTGTTTCAACCGGAATAGTAGCTTTATGTGTAGTGGTTGGTTCGATAACATTATTATGGAATTTGTCCGTAGCTGACCAAGCAAGCAATCAAGGGCTATTAGACTATATGGGGCACTGGTTCATCAGACCCACAAGTTTCAGGTCCTGGGTGCGCGGAGGTGTTTATGGTTTTACCAGTACCTTTATGTTACTTTTTCCGTTTTTCATGAATAAAGGAACTAAAGTGTTTATCGCAGTCTTTGTTGGAGGTGCAATCTGGTTATTTGCACTACTGGGCTTATGGACTTGGCCGCGAAAAAGTAGGGCTGAAATGGTGTGCTGGACGATAATGCCATGGCTGCTGCTCTTAGCGGCCTCTGTAGCTCAGCAGTATCCTTTTGGTGCAGTACGCATGACAGTTTTTTTGGCGCCGTCACTTGGGTTAGCATTTGCAATGGGATTAGTAAGATTTTGCCGAAAACTTTGCAGGTTGGTTACTGGTCAAACTCGATACGGTGTTATATTTGCAATGGTTATAGTGTTAATACCGATTTTATATATGTTAAATATACCGATAAGAAATAAGTACTGGGCAAATCATGATTTCCGCAATATTCTTTCTGTGCTTAAAGAAAAACGTAACGATAGCGAGGTCGTAGTTGTCACGCTAAACGCTGTTCAACCGGTACGGTTTTATTTACGTGGTGAGCATGAAGATTTCAAATATGTTCCCTTGACCTGTGGAACAAGACCTATGCCTGGTTACAATTATGTTGAACTGGCTGATGACATCCTAAAGGATACTGGGCATCAGTGGTGGCTCTTAACAACGAGTTTTGAGAGTGATATAACACGCTTAATATTCATGCAACAGGGGCGAAAGCAAGGGTACATTTTCAAACTAAAAGCAGAAGCAGGAGGCAGGATAGAACTGGGCAGGGCTCAGTTATTTGCAGTTGTCAAACGCCATCTTCAGTGAGAAAATGATGAGATATTTCACAACCACATCTAAGTTTTTCCAGGAGTTATTTGTTCCCTAAAAAACAGCAATCATATTCAAGTTTTCAGAAAGAGGTGATTATGGCGGTAGCTGTCTGTCCAGATTAAAACGTTGAGCTTGCGGCTGTATGTAATAAGTGAATAAAATCCCTACAACTGGACTACAACCAAAACACCAAATAGCGTATAAAACCACAAAATTTTCATAATTGTCAACATTTTCCACCCTGGCCTGCCCACCCCGCACCAAACGACACAGTTGAGTAATTTTAACTGTTTCAGTAGAAAGATTCAAGCACTCCTATATTTGGAAAAATCAGGGTCGTGTTGTTTTATTCCGTTATGGGAAAAATGCGTTTTTCAAGCGCGATAAACATCTGTTTTTGGCTGCACAAGGATTTACTGCGGAGAAGCTTATAGTAAAACCCCTAAGGTGAGTAATTAATTTATTGACACACATTTAAGCTGTTGTTAAAATTTATCTTGTGAATTGTTACGGGGGGGAGCAGTTATGGCGCTAAGAAAATATGATTGACACAAATACACAGCAGGAAAACAAAAATCAAAATCCGCAGGAATTTTCAACGCCCCCGTCTCTTTTGCTCACGTTTCGCAGGCCACTGATTGTATTTGCTCATATCGTTGCTTTTGCTGCCTCTTTGCTGCTCTCCTTCCTGCTGGCATATAATATGCAATTCAAGCGTGATTGGCTTGTAGA
>CAYXPG010000174.1:0-1216 GCA_964467205.1 uncultured Pirellulales bacterium
TTACTGGCTGCGCAGCAGACAATTTGCTCTCCGTAAGGAGTCCCAAGGACTACTTACTACTATCTCCTCCCTACTGCTCTATTTTTCGGGCTTTGCCCGAAAAATCGGGGTGACACGATTCGAACGTGCGACTTCCTGCTCCCAAAGCAGGCGCTCTAGCCAAACTGAGCTACACCCCGAAACACCGAATAATCCATATATCGGCTGATGTATTCTACCGAGAACAGCCCTGCATTGCAATAAAATCGTATTTTTGCCCGGATATGTTTCGAAATTGCTTTCCGGCCTTCAACTTACGCCATTTTTCGTCAAAAAATAGTTTGCATATTTGCCTTAGTTAAGGTATAATTCCATTTAGGGTTTTTAACCGATAGGAAAATTACATCTTAAAAAACTATGAGTTCCGGAACGAAAAGACAATGGCTGTTGCCGGCGTTTATTGTTTTGTGCGTGCTGTTTCTGTTTTTTGCAGCCAGCAGGTTCAGCCTGCCGTCCAAAGCGCGGGCTCAGTTAAAAGCCGGTGAGCAGAACGGCATTTTAGTGATTCCGATTCAAATCGGACGAGAAAGCTCTGCCCTGGCAATGGTCGATACGATCGGTCAGACGCTGTGGGTTTATGAGTTAAACATCAAGGCGCCGCCTCACAGTCGGTTGAAGTTGTTGGCGGCCAGAAGCTGGCGGTACGATAGAATGCTGCAGCAGTACAACACAGCCGAGCCTACGCCGGAACAGGTAAGGATACTTTTACAGAATTTGGGTAAAAGGAAGGATGTTGGCTTCGATTATTTGCAAATAATCGAACCTAACAGCGGTAATTGAGGTAAGAATAAAAAGGTAAAGTTTCATAGTCTTTTGCCGAAGAAGCAAAATGCCGAAAAAAACAATTAAACTGGTTTTTTTGGGAGAATAGATAATTATGGCTGGTATGTTTTATTCATTACGGGAGGCCGCCGGAAAGCTCAATAAAACTGAGGAAGAGATAAAAGAAATAGTCAAGGAAGGCAGATTGCGTGAGTTTCGTGACGGCCCGAATTTACTCTTTAAGGTTGATGAAGTTGAGGCTTTAATGGCCGACACAAGCATTACGACACCCAAAGAACCTGCGGAACCTGCGGAATCCGCTCCTTCAAAGCAGCAGACAGAAAAGGACGAGATTTCGTTGGAGCCGGAAGCTGAGCCGGAGTTGGCCCCGGAGCCGGAAGCTAAGCCGGAGTTG
>CAYXPG010000174.1:1316-4112 GCA_964467205.1 uncultured Pirellulales bacterium
AAAAGCCAAAAAGAAAAAAGCTAAAGGCAAATAAGCTCCGCAGCCGTTTGTGCAGCAGCGATATCGAGTAAAAATTCACTTTCGGTTTGTTGAAATCGCCCGCTGATTCTCTATAGGTACTTCGGCTTTGACTGATTGGGTACTAATGTCTGTTCCTCAATTAGCTGTGCTTTTACCCGGATAAGACCACATTGGTCTTCTCCATCTGCAAACACCTCATAAACCTTAAATTTTACCTGCAAAGACCCAAATCAGCACTCTGTATTTATTTTGAAAATTGTTCTTGACGGATAAATCAAAATCAGTTTTATTTGCTCACGATGGTGGACAATAGCGACACCGGCTGATGTCAGGAACCTGGAGATACGAAGCGGCTGTTTTTATGGGACGGCCGGAGAAATCTTTTATCTGTCTTAAGTTTTTTGGAAAGGAAGGAACCATGCGTATTCTAAAATTTTCGGGGGCGTTAATCGTATTTGTCTGTGCGTTAATACTGATGAATGGTTGTGTTTCGGAGCAGGAGTATAAAGACCTCAGGATTCGAAATAATACACAGCGCAAGCGCATCACTGAGCTTGAGAGTCACCTTGCCGTTGCTAACCTGAAGCTTGACCAGTTAAAAAGAAGACTTGAGACCGCCGAGACCGGCGCCGGCGTCGAAACCGACGCCTTGAACAAGGAAATTGCTGCGCTCGAGAAGAACATCGAGGACAAGAAGGCTTTGATTGCTTTGATGCGACAGCAACTGCTCTTTGGAGGGGCGGCTTTGCCGGTCGAGCTTAGTACTATGCTGGAGGATTTTGCTAAAGATGAGGAAATGGTTGCTTATGATTCGAGCAGGGGTATTGTGAAATTCAAAAGTGATTTACTCTTTCAACCTGGCAGCGACACGGTGGCGCAGGCGGCCATCGAAGCAATTAAGTCGCTTTGCACCATTATGAATTCCGAAGAAGGCAAAAAGTTTGACGTTATAATCGCAGGCCACACCGATGATATACCCATAGGCAAGCCGGCAACGCGTGCCAAACACCCGACCAACTGGCACCTCTCCGCCCACAGGGCAATAGCTGTGATGCGGGTAATGGCAAATAACAATATTGGTTCGAAGCGGATGAGCGTGAGAGGTTTTGGAGAGTTTCGCCCAATCGCCCCAAACAAACCCGGTAAAAAAGGTAATCCACAAAACAGACGTGTAGAGATTTACATTGTACCGGAGGGAGTTTGATAGAGATTAGCCGGACTTGTTTAAGATTTACAATTTAATGAGACAAGAGAGACGAGCTCCCACAGATGAGCAAAATAGAACGTACTTTAATAATTATCAAGCCGGATGCCGTACAAAGGCACCTGGCCGGTAAAATAATCGCCCGATTTGAGAGGAAGGGTTTCAAGCTTGTTGCCGCAAAATTTATGCAAATCTCCGAAGATTTGGCACGCCGACACTATGTGGTTCATCAGGACAAACCCTTTTTTGAAAGTACCGTGAAGTATCTATCTTCTTCTCCCTCCCTGGTAATGGTCTGGGAGGCAGAAGGTATTATCAATATGTCGCGAAAAATAATGGGAGCCACCTTCGGATATGAAGCCGAGCCGGGCACTATCAGAGGCGACTTTAGCTGTTCGAGGGGCTACAATCTCATTCACGGCTCCGACAGCCCCCAATCTGCCGAAAAAGAAATCAGCCTGTTTTTCAGTCCTGATGAAATCGTCGAATACGAATTCTCTGATACGGTTTGGCTCTACGGCGATTAGTATTAAAAGGGTGCTTGCCGGCTTTTGTACATTTTCTGCTTTGCTCAGGCATCAATCCATCAAACACTGAATGTATGCCTTTTGGAATCAGCGGCAAAAAAGGCTTTTTGAGATTGTCCGTATTTTAGAAACTATACCGCAGGGCGGTGTAGATATTGGTATTTTTCTCAAATTGCCCGAAGAAAGTGTGTTGATGTTCCCCGAAGAATATGTTGGCTCCCGTTTCCACCGCGAGGTTGTCATTGACTTTGTAATTTATGGAGGGGCGGAAATGGACGTCTTTATCTGTGGGTGAGAAGTACGTGAACAACATACATCGCAGGTTCTGATTCATCAACAATTTCGTCAAACGCAGTGTCATCAGATGCCTGTACTCATCTCGGGCAGGTCCGGAAGGTAAATTAGCCCGATACTGTCCGTAATGCAGCAACTGTTCCACGTAATACTGAACTGCTGCGGTAAAGTCCTTTCCGATTTCCTGGCTATAGCCGGCCAGGAGGCGCATTTCGCAGTTATTAACAAGGGGATTTTTGCCGCTGCGGTCATCCGCTGATTCGTAGTATCCGAATTCCAGATTACCGATTCCTTTACCTACATTGCCGCGGACACTTGCACCATAAACATTTAAATCAGGGAATATTGCCTGGGTTTGAGCAGCATTTTGTCCGCCGGGACTTTTCCAAAAGCCGCGATAGCCATACAGAGCATACTCGTAGTTATTGATATTCTTATACAATCGGACTGCGATTTCATCGTCTCTGAACCAGCGGTCTGGCTTATCAGTGTGCTGTATCGCATTTTGTCCGGCTAATCTTCCAAGATTGGAATTCCAGTATGAAAGACGCTCGCCGCTTATGAAGCGGTCGCTGTCAAATTGCGGAGTATAGACGATATCAAGATTTGCCAGGTTGCTGAATAAGCTTATCTTGACTGCATCGGATGGTGCTTTAAGATATTCGTCATCTCTGCCAATAAAAAAGGACTGCCAGTCTTTGGGAAACAAATCGTTGATAAAGATGAGGTCGCCTGTGCCCCATGTTAGGG
>CAYXPG010000175.1:0-4074 GCA_964467205.1 uncultured Pirellulales bacterium
GCGAGCATACCAAGCCCCTGGCCGAGCCCCTTTAAAAAGCCGAACTGCAGCAGCGTCTTGCCCTGCTTAAGTTCCTGTTTTATTAACCGCAGCATAATATTCGTGGGAGATTAAAATTTCAGAGGCCTTTCGAATCGTTTTCTGAAAAACCACTCGCCGCAAAATCCGCCACCCAATCACTTAGCGAAAAAATTGGTCACAACATCGTTAAACGTTACGTAAAGGAAAAGTGCACCAATAAGCACCCACCCCGCATAAGCCATAAACTCCTGGGCACGCACGTTCAGCGCCGAGCCCTTGACCTTCTCAATCAGCAAAAGCACGATATGCCCGCCGTCAAGAGGCATCAAAGGCAAAAAGTTGAACACTGCTATGCAGGCACTTATCAGCCCGAGAAAGTAAACGTAATAAACCGGCGGCCGATATGCAACAATGCGGTAACTCATCGTTATAATCCCAACAGGACCCGAAAGCGCCTTGATGTCAACGGTTCTGCTGAGCAAACGCTTGATAGTCAGGTAAGTCTGGGCGATAAACATAGCTGTCTTCCTGCACCCCATTACAACCGCTTCAACAGGATTGTCCGCTTTATAACACCTCTCCAGCCCTTCAAACGGAATAAATTCAGCCAGGGTCGATTTAATGGTTACAAAATCCTTGTCCCCGCTCAAATCCAGAACAGCGTCGCCGAGTGCCTCCTTGCCGAGACGATAATCAATAGTAACCTGCCGGCCGGCACTGCTGCGAATCTCTCTTAGCAAATCATAAAAGTCAGACACGCCGACCTCGTTAAATTTCGTTATCACGGCGCCTCGCGGAATCCCCATCTTCTCCGGCCCGCTTTCAGCCTCTATGCTCTTGGCAACAACCGGATGCTCCATATCGAGCGCAACAAATACGCCAATCACCACTCTGCCCTGCACACGCCTGGGCTTGAGGGCAACCGTAATCGGCTTTTCAACCCCGTTGCCGTCCACGCGCAATACCTTCAAAGACAAATCCTCATCTTCATATTTTGCAACAAACCTGTGCAGTGCCTCCTCATTAAAATCGGAAACAACAGCGCGCAGCTCTTCATAGCTCTTTACAAGGCCGTCTATCCTCCTGTATCTGCGACTAATGTCACACGCATCTTTTACCTTATAATCGGCGACCAAATCAGCCAGCCCTTCGAGTGTATATCTTCTAACAAAATCGCCCAACTCTTTGTCTCTGGTGATAACGTTGCGCATCTCTTTATAAGTAGGATTTTCAACGTCCCCAATTGCAAGGACAATATCACCGCTTTTAAGGGCAGGTTCGGTTTCGACGATTTTTTCCCCTATTCCCATTTTATTCAGCAAAAGCATAAACTTCTCAGACAGAACAACGAGTTTACTTTTCGAAGGTGGTAAGTACGCCGTTATTCGCATACGCGGCACCATAGAACATATATGAAAAAGTTCAGATTCGTCTTCGATGGCGTAACTGTCGGCAAATTTCATCTCCATCTGCAATTGCGTCTCAACTTTTTCAATACTGCCGTCTTCTTTCTCCCGCTCCGCCAGGACCGCTATTTCCGGCACAAGCGAACTCTCAACTATCTCTTCAAACTCCCAGTGCGCCTGAACATCCTGGCCGTTAACAGACCTGACCTTATCGCCCGGAAGCAATCCTGTTCTTTCAAACAGCGCATTGGCATCGCTGACCTGCCCGACAGTCAGACTCATCGGCATCAGGGCCCCGAACAATCTCATTTTCGAACCGGGAAACCGCTCAGCCACAAGTTCGAAATCTTCCACCGAGCCGTCCGCATGCTCTACTTTCAACTTAACCGCCTCATTCACATCCGACAAGGCCGCCGCAATCCCGATACTGCTGAAATCCAGATTATGGTTTTTGCCGCCAATCTCGATTATCTTATCACCCGCTTTCAGACCCGCTCGTGCCGCCGGCGAATTCGGAATTACCCCTCCTACCACGGCAGGAAGAAGATTTATGCCCACAAGAAAAACCGCCACAAAAACTATAATAGCGCTGATGGCGTTAAATAAAACTCCTGAAGCTATGACGGCCATCCGCGCACCGACCGATTTGTTGGCATACGAACGCGGGTCATCACTCTTCTCAACTTCGCCGACGTCTTCCTGACCTAACATCTTGACAAACCCCCCAAGAGGGATAAGACCAATTCGATATTCGGTCTCGCCCGCTCTGGCCTTTTTGCCGATAGTAAAACTCAAGATGCCATCGCCGGATTCATCATTTTCTTTCTTAAAGAACTGAGGCAGAATACGAATACGCCAGCCCCGCTCAGTACGTAAAATCCCCACCAAAGTCGGCGGAAAACCAATCGAAAACGCCTCAACTTTTATCCCTGACAGTTTCGCTGCGATAAAATGTCCGAACTCGTGAACAAGAACAACCGCCCCAAATCCAATCATCACAAGCAGTATATTCCCGAACACCCCGATATTTCGAACAATCAAAAAAATAGCTGCGAAAATAACAGCTATCCAGAAAATGACCCGAAAATTCCTGCCCAACAACTTCTTTGGTTCAGACATTAAAACGCCTCCAAAATCAGCGGACGGATTAAACGCCGAAGATTATACGCTGCACAATAACTCAGAAACCTCTCTTCTCGCCCAGGCATCGGTCTCAAGCAGCTCTTCCAGCGACACATCCGTTTTAACATTGTGTTTACTTAGACATTGCTCAATAAGTTCGACTATTCTAACAAATTTAATCCTTCCCTCAAGGAACTCTTTGACGGCCGCCTCGTTGGCCGCATTGAAAACGACCGCCGCCGTACCGCCGGCCCGCGCAACATCAAAACCAAGTGACAGTGCACGAAACGTCTCCATATCGGGCCGCGAAAACGTAAGCCTCCCTAACTCTTCAAACTTCAAACGCTTCGCAATACCGCCAACACGCACGGGATAAGTCAACGCATACTGAATCGGAAGACACATATCAGCTCTGCCGAGCTGCGCTATCACCGAGCCATCGATAAACTCCACAAAAGAATGAACTATCGACTCCGGATGAATCAGAACTTCTATTTTCTCAACAGATATATCGAAAATCCAGTGGGCCTCGATAACCTCAAGCGCCTTATTCATCATTGTTGCCGAATCGATGGTGATTTTAGGTCCCATATCCCAGACCGGATGCGAAAGTGCCTGCTCAAGAGTAACATTCTGGAGCTCTTGCAGCCCAAGTTCCCGAAAAGGCCCGCCCGATGCGGTCAGAACGATTTTATTCACCTCATCACGATTGCCTGACAGCATCGCCTGAAAAATCGCAGAATGTTCACTATCCACCGGCAGAACAGTAGCATTGTTTTCTTTTGCCGCCCTCATAAGAAGTTCGCCCGCAATAACGAACGGCTCTTTATTGGCAATTGCCAGATGTTTACCTTTGTTAGCTGCCGCAAGCACCGCCTCTAATCCCGCCGCTCCAACGACCGCCGTAAGAACAATATCAATCTCTTCAAGCTCTGCTATCTCTTTCAACCCTCCCGGCCCGCCTAAAATCTCAACCCCCAAACTACCCACCAAATCACGCATCGGCACAACATAATCAACTGCTGTTACTGCGACGACTTTCGGCTTATATTTTCGCACCTGCTCAGCCAAAAGCTCAATATTACTGTGTGCGCTTAATGCGACTATTCTATACTCCGGCCCGAGCGCATCGATTACCCGCAGTGCGTTTTTACCTATCGAGCCTGTCGAGCCCAAAATAGCGATTTTCTTGACCATAAGCGAGTTACTATAACAAACCCTCTGCAAAACGCAAGACGAGAAGGGAAAACCAAAAGTAAAAAGTAAAAATGAAGTTCGTATCTCGTGAAGCGTGAATCGAACCACGAGCTACGAATAACGGATTAAGTCAGAAGCGGATTAACACAGGATTGACACGGATTTTAAATTGGTGGTTATTGGGGTTTGGCTGGGCAGGAAGACTTTAACTGCAATAAGTCCCACCACAATCAAAACCAATACTGCTGTAATTTTTAGCCAAAATGCTTTCATAATATTTCAACCTTTCATCAATATTATCATAATCTCAAAATTTCCATATAAATAC
>CAYXPG010000176.1:0-3862 GCA_964467205.1 uncultured Pirellulales bacterium
GAGCATCGTCGAAGGAATCAGTGTCTAACTTTACTGAAACTCCACCAAGCTGTCTCCCTCAAGTTCACCCATTTATTCTACCACCCAACATCCCACCGTCAAAGGGAAAATTTCAACTAAACCCCAACTCTCTCGTCCTGATTTATCGAGACTGGCAAGGCACAAACCCACACGCAATTTGACAGATATGGCAAGAATATCCTTGCAAAAACGGTTTTCTTTTCTTATAATAGGATATTATTGAGATGTCGAGGCAGGCCAATAAAATCGTCTCTTGTTTTTATTCGTCTCACTCAATATGTCTTTTGCAAAAGAAAATAAATGAAACAAATATCCATCGTAATTCTATGGCTGGTTTTAGCTGTTCCCTGCCGACCGGCGGCAATTGACATTAATGACAATATCGGTTACCGCTATGTAAATCCCGTCACATTTGAAAAACCATCCCCTGCCGCCTCAGGTCAATACGTGCCGAACGAACTCATTATAAAATTCCGCAAAAACATCGCCGATACCATCGAAGAACAACTGGATATTAGAAACTCGTCTCACAAGTTAGCCATCTCACACCGCCTGGATAAGCTGAACAAAAAATTCCGCGTAAGAAAGATTAAACCTCTTTTCAAAAACTTCAGTACCAATCTTCAGCGGCTTAAAAACCTTCAGAAAAAACCCGGACAGCTTCTGACACAAAAGGAAAAACGTATTCTCCGAAGGCTCAGGCGGGCACCAAAAAATGCTAAAATCCCCGCCCTTAACAGAATATACAAACTTGAAGTTGAGCCTGAGAAAGGACAATCGCTTCAAGAGGTCATCGCAGCTTATAATGAAGACCCGGATGTCGAATACGCCGAACTCAATTATATTGTTTCCACAAATTTAACGCCCAACGACCCGCTGTATCTTCTTCAGTGGCCTTTGAACAACACAGGCCAGGATTATCCTGTCAGCCGCACCAAAAACTCTTCGGGAACGCCTGATTGCGATGTAAACGCCCCTGAAGCCTGGGACATCCACACATCAAGTCCGCAAGTAGTCGTTGCCGTGGTTGATACCGGCGTCGATTACAATCACAGAGACCTCCAGGGAAATATCTGGGTCAACATCGACGAAATCCCTGACAACCACCTTGACGACGACCTCAATGGATACATAGACGACATTTACGGTTACGACTTCATCAACGATGACAATGACCCGATAGACGATAATGCCCACGGCACGCACTGTGCCGGGATAATCGCTGCCGCCGGCGATAACGGCCTCGACATCACCGGCATCTGCTGGAACGCTAAGATAATGGCCCTTAAGTTCCTCAATCCCCTCGGATATGGAAACATAGAAGATGCCGTAGCTGCTTTGTATTATGCCGTCGAAAACGGGGCCGATGTCACCTCAAACAGTTGGAGCGGGGGCGGGTATTCCGAGACGATGGAAGAAGTTATTAACTACGCCCACGCCCAGGGAGTAATAACGGTCGCTGCCGCAGGAAACGATGGTATTGATTCGCCGGTTTACCCTGCCTTTTATGAGCACGCCATCGCCGTCGCCGCCACCGATTCAAACAACCAGAAAGCATATTTCTCTAATTATGGCGATTGGGTCGATATAGCAGCGCCCGGTTTTTACATTTTATCCCTGAAGGCAAACAAAACCTCTAATGGAACACCTTATAACGATTACACAATCATCGGTTCGGGAACTTCTATGGCCTGCCCACATGTCGCCGGCGCTTGTGCGCTTATGCTGCCCATCTACCCCGGTATCAAGGTCAACACGCTTAAACACGTGCTCTTCCATTCAACCGACCCTATCTCACCTGAAATCTGCATATCAGGAAAGCTAAACCTTTATAAGGCAATATCCGGGCTTTCCAAAAAAATTGTCCTTCTTGACAGCGACATATATTCCTGCTCCGCAATCGTACAAATCCTCACCAGAAACTTAGACTTTACCGGCGCAGGCACACAATATGTCACTGTTATCTCTGACGGCGGCGATTTAGAGACCATCGTATTGACCGAAGAAAGCTCATCTTTAGGCATCTTTACCGGTACAATCGCAACAGACTCCGCCGACCCCGTCATCGAAGACGGCATACTGCAAACATCTCACGGCCAGGTTATCACCGCAGCATACGAATACGCCAACGGTATCTCGGCTGTTGTAACCGATTTTGCCGACGTTGACTGCCAGCCGCCGGTAATTTCCAACGTTCAGATTGAAGTGCCCGGCCCGGAGCCAACCGTAACATTCCAAACAGACGAACCAACCACCGCCCGTGTCCTCTGCGCTCTTGCTTGTGGCGGACCCTACTTCATCGACCAAAGTAACTCCAACCTGGCAACAGAACACACAATAAAACTCATCGGGGTATCGCCTTCAACCGACTACTATTTTGTAATTGAAGCGAACGATATCGTTGACAACAAAACTATAGACTCAAACAACGGCAATTGCTATACGCTCACCACATCCCCATTTGACAACATTTATGTCCCCACTCAGTGTCCCACTATTCAGAAAGCAATCGACTACTCCTGGGACGGCACAACAGTTTGGGTGGCCGATGAAATCTATACAGGCACCGGAAACCGTGATATTCACTTCAAAGGAAAGAGCATCACGGTAAAAAGCATAAACGGGCCCGGCAATTGCATCATTGATTGCAACGGCTCTGAAACTGATAAACACCGAGGTTTCAATTTCCACAACAACGAAGGACCAAATTCGGTACTTGATGGCTTTACAATTATTAATGGCTATGGACCCGAAGAATATATAGGCCACAACACAAGGTCGGTTGGCGGAGCAATTTTTTGCAGCGGAACAAGCCCGAAAATTATCAACTGCATAATCAAAAACAATCACGCCGCTTACTACGGTGCCGGTATCTTCTGCCGAAACAGCAACCTGACAGTCAAAAACTCTGTAATCAGCGAAAACTTACTAATAAATAAGCCGTTCTGGCCAAATGGCGGAGGAATCTACTCCCTCGACAGCAACCTGACAATTGCCAACTCTATTATCAGCGGCAACACAGCTCCTGGTGCGAGCGGCGGAATCTACTCCAACAATTTAGGTGCGGCAATCACTAACTGCACAATCACAAACTGTACTATCACAGGAAACGCATCCGCCCTCAACACTGGAGCAATCTCCAATGTCCGGGGAAACTTAACAATCAAAAACTCTATCATCCGTGACAATTCTCCGCGCCAAATTGCAAGCTATTATAGCGGCACCGCATCTGTTACCTACAGTAATATTCAAGACGGCTGGGAAGGGCCGACCAATATCGATACCGACCCCTGCTTTATTGACCCCGGCTATTGGGCTGATATTAACGATGTTAATATTATAGTCGAACCAAATGACCCAAACGCCATCTGGATTGACGGCGACTATTACCTCCTCCCCGATTCGCCCTGCATAAACACCGGCGACCCATGTTACGTACCGCAGCCAAACGAAACAGACCTTGACGGAAACCCCCGTATAATAGGCAGTAGAGTCGATATGGGTGCATATGAGGCCAATTATATAAAAGTGCCGATGCACTTTACACCGCGAAAGCTCAACCCTAAAAGTAAAGGCAAATGGGTTAAAGCGCATTTTATTCTGCCGGAAGGCTTCACCGCCGGCGACGTAAATACTAATAGTCCGGCCAGAATAATCGAACCGTTCACAGCCGAATCAGTCTATATGGATGTCTTTGAAGATGGCCTGGTCAAGATTATGGCGGCTTTTGACCGTGCCGTTTTCTGCAGTAACGGCTCTATGCTGGAAGACATTGTGGTTATAGCCCAGCTTACTACCGGCCAATACTTTTACGGCACGGACACTATCAGGATAAAGACCG
>CAYXPG010000177.1:0-3833 GCA_964467205.1 uncultured Pirellulales bacterium
TATACAACCAAACAATATACCGCCGGCTCACTGAGTAGTCAACCGGCGCACCTTCACAAGGGCGTCGGCGAATTGTTGTTGGGCCTTGTCCAGATAAATGTTCACCTCGTCGATATAACCATCTGCCGAAGCCGACCATATCCGGTTCAGATACCGCTCGCCGGATGCAAAATAACTCATTATATCCGCATATGCCTGCAGACCGTACAAATGGCTGATACTCTCTCTGGCCTGGACAAAGACAGCTAAATCATCGCTGAACAGCTCATCGATACGGCCGCGCATATCGTATGTATCTATCGAGTCCTTTGCCGCGTTAAGTTGTGTTATGTTCTCAGCAATACGGCTAAGACTGGCCTGGATATTCTGTATATTTGAAGTTAGTTTTTCTTCTGATTTGGTATGCTGACGTTTGCCTGATTGTACCAGCACAACCCCGATAGCGCCCACAATCAACGCACAAACAAAAAATCCCCACTGCACCTCCAATTCATCCACCACAGAGAGCAGAGCGCCGGCTATGAACCCTATGACTATCATTAAATAACCAGCTTTTTTCATAACAGTTCCTTTTTATTTGCCCAGTCCGGCGAAAACGTAATACAGCGCAAAGCCGACACCGACCATTGCCTCTCCGATAATAAAGCCGGCTGCAACGGGGATGCCGACCTCTTCACTGAACCGCCGCCCCATTTTCCAGTCCACAACAATCCGAAGCACTGTACCGATACTGTATGTAAGAACGATTCTAAATGGCAGATAAAATCCTAATCCGACAAGGATACCCAGCCCGCCGACCCCGCTGGCGCTGAGCAGCGCCCCGAGTCCCGCCCCGGCGATATATTTCTCTAACGGCACATCGCCGCCTAAGATACCATTTATCATACTCGCAAGCGCCTGGCCCTGCGGTGCCGGAAGACGTTCACTGCCAAGACCGTAAGCCTTGTGCAGCACAAATATCAGTCCCATAATCAAGGCCGGCCCAAGCCAAGTGCCCAAAAACTGTCCGAACCCCTGCATTTTCGGCGATGCACCCACCAGATAGCCCGTCTTCATATCCAGCATAAGGTCGGTTGCCTGTGCCATTGCCACACACGCCGCCGCCCCTACCATTACCGAGGAAATTATCGATGCCTTATCACCCAGTCCGCTGGAGATAACAACCAGCACCGTTACGGCAATCAGCGTCATTCCGCTCAAAGGCGACCAGTTGGTCCGCCCGATGCACTCCGACAGGATAACGCCGGCCACCCAAATCCAGAATGTCCCGAACAGCGCCATCAGAGCCCCTCTGATAATGCCCATTTCTTTCACCGACAGAATGGCCGTTACAAAAAGCAGAATCGCCGCACCCGCAATGCCTACATACAGAATTTGAATCGGCATTTCGTCTTTCGAGTGGGCTGTTTTTGATTTTGCCGCATGCTGCATACTGCGAACTGCGCTTGCTATCAATGGAAATGCCAGCACAATACCGGTTAGTGCCCCCCCGACGAGCATACCGATACCGACAGGCCTGAATAAACTCACACGCAGATAGTTCGGCATAGTCGCCCCAAGCTCGCTCAGCGTTTCAGCAGTCGGCAGCAGCCCCATAATCTTCAGCATCGGCGACAAAATCCAGTAGCACACGAAGCCGCCGATTATAAAGTAAGCTCCACCCCTGCCCGCAATAAACCCCACTCCAATTGTCAGCAGCGACAGGAACCATATACCGTTCATATAATCGGGCATCCCGATTAAGCCCCCAATATCCCAACTGTCACGGCCGGTAATTTCGGTTATAAAGTAAGCTGTGCCGCTTGCCGCCGCCCCGCAGAGTAGCAGGATAGCTTTTTTTACGCCGGCGCCCGGTGATTTAAGCACCGTCGCAACGGCAACCCCGCCCGGATACGTCAGCCGTTCAAAGTCTATCATATGCTTGCGAAGCGGTATTATAAACGCAATACCCAAAATCCCGCCGGCAATACACGAAAAAATCATCAGAACAGGGTTGAAATCTGTCTGACCCAGAATAAAAAGGGCCGGAACACTAAACATCATACCCGCCGATGCACCGTTAACAGCGCTGGCAATAGTTTGATTGATATTGTTTTCAATAATGCTGCGTCGCCCCATTAGCCCGCGAAGAACACCAAAGCCCAATATCGCCGCCAGCTCCGAACCCTCATGCGAAAAGCCGAGAATCAAACACGCATATCCCATACTCAGGGTAAGGACCGCCCCTATTACGTAACCTACAAAAACAACAGTCGGCGTAAGCTCTGGATAAGCCCCTGTGCGGATGATTCTGTCGGCACTGCCCCGGCTTTCGGCCATAACTGTTTTCCTTAAATAACGGTGGCGGGATTATAGCGGACTGCATTGCGATATGCAAGATTTTTGATAGTTTTGGCGCCTTATAGCTATGCTGGCCCAACAAAACGCAGAATCATCCGGGCGCATTGATACTTTGTTGGTAAATTTTCCAGCTACAGCCGGACAATGACCTTACTCATTACAGCAGCAAGGTCATCACATTCCCCTTGTCAAAAGGCTGTAAATTGAGATAGAATTTAATTGTTGGTTTTGGTGTAAGTGTTTGTTAATTAATAAGGACGGAATTTGCAGTAGGAACAGGTATATTAATCTTTATGGAAAAAAAGTATTTTACAAAAAAAAGTGGTGTTTATATTCAGAAAACTGAAGGAGGTAAAGAATTCTGGATAAAACAGGAGACAGATGGCCAAATCCGTCAATTGATGGGAGGAATACATATTTCAAGGCAAAAACTCAGAGAGCTTATAAAAGAATATCCTTCTTCGTTATTGGATAAAACATATTGCTTCGATGGAGATGTTGAAAGAGAATTTTTTGAAGATGCCAAAAGGGAAAGATTTATAGGCGGCATAGAGACTGAGCAGACTGTAATTTTTTTCCTTGTTAAAAGAGGACCGGACAAATATGGAATTGGATGCAGTAGTTTAGTCGAGAGAATAGAAGAAGTTCCCCAAACGCTAAATAATGCGTTTGGGGGTCCCCAGGCAGTTGATTAAAGTTCTTTTGGGGAACCCCTCAATAATCGGGTGGTTTCGTTTTTTGAGGAACATGTTATGGCGATTTTTTTCTCTCCTGTGTGCGCAGCCAGTTCACGGGCGCCCGGTCGTCAGTGAGCACTTTTGCGTGCGGCTCCGGACGTGTGTCAGGTCGCAGCCGCTTCGCTACCGTCAGCACATCGAAGGTGAGCTTGTGCTTGCGCTGCAGCATCCTCGCCCGACCTACAGCCTCTTTAATGGTAAGCATAGGGCTCCTCGGCCCGGGCGCTACCAGCATGGCATTTGTGGAATAGTCCCCAAAAAACACCTGGCACCGCCCGAAGACAGCCAAAAAGGTCTTGAACTCCGCATCAAAAAGACGGTTGGAGTAAAACACATTCGCAATGACCACGCCGTCCTCAGCGAGAACACCTTTTACCTCCTCAAGGAACTCCTTCGTCATCAGGTGGAACGGGATATAGTCGCTGTTGAATGCGTCCAGGATAATGAGGTCGTATTTCGGCACGGGGTCACGGCGGAGCTGCTTTTTAATAAACATGCGGCCATCGGCAATGTGAACCCTTAGCTTATCGTCCTCGCGGAAGCCAAAAAACCGCTTTGCTATCAGCGGAATCTCAGGGTCTATTTCCACCACATCAATTTCAAGCGCCGGCAGGTAATGGTGCATCTCTCGCGGGATTACTCCGCCTCCCAGCCCCAGCACAAGCATCCTTTTCGGCTCCGGCACATACAGCAGCCCACAAAAAGCCAGCCTGGTGTATTCCAGCATGTGCTTCCGTAAATTACTCAGGTTAACCT
>CAYXPG010000178.1:0-3817 GCA_964467205.1 uncultured Pirellulales bacterium
TTATGCTCGTTATTAACTGCTCCATATTGCCGCCCGGAAAGTCTGCCCGGCCAATCGAATCGGCAAACAGCGTATCACCGACAAAAATAATTTGCTCATCCTTTGAGTAAAGACTGACCCCTCCCTGTGTATGGCCGGGGGTGTGAAGGACCGCCAGTTTTATGCCGGCTTCCTCGACCATATCGCCTTCTTCAATAAGCACATCGGCCGGCTCAGCGCTGAACTGTATCCCGGCCAGGGCCGAGAGGTTCTGTTCCTTATCGGTTAACATTTGGGCGTCAAGTTTGTGGATATAAACCTTTGTGTCGGGGTATTTTTCTCGCAATATACCTAATCCTGCAATGTGGTCGGCGTGACCATGAGTGAGAATAACAGCAGCCGGATTGAGTTTATGCTCATTGAGAAAATCAACGACTGGGCCTGCCTCAAGGCCTGTGTCAATTATAAGGCAGTTTTTGGCTGTAATGCTTTCACGCAGAACATAGCAGTTGGTTTGGTACATACCAACAACCAGTTGGTCTATTTCCATATAACATCTTCCTTAAAAAGCAGAAAACATAGCACAAACACCCCCGCTCGTCAACAAACTTTACACTTGACTGTTGGACAGGCGTTTGTTAGGGTTCTCCAATTATATTGTGGCCCCAAGGTGTTAGTTTGGTCTTCAGAGCAGAGAGACAATCGGCTGAAGATATAAAACAGCCGGTTTTTTTGATAGCTTTGTTGAAAACTCGAACTTTGATTTACAGTAAACCGCTCATCTGGCCGATTTAAAATAGATGGTGTAAAATGAACATCGAGCCGATATGATGGTGCAGTATCATAAATAGTCCCTGGATTGTAGGGTTGAAAGTATGGCCGAATTCCTACGCCAAAAAAGAGCATACGAACTTTTTAACAGGTTCCATGGAAATCCAATATTAACTCCGGAAAATTGGCCTTATCCCACAAATGCCGTTATGAACCCTGCAGCAACTAAATTAAACAACGAAACCCTGCTGCTGGTGCGGGTAGAAGATATGCGCGGCTTTTCCCATTTAACTGTCGCTCGAAGTGCCGATGGTTTCACAAACTGGCAGATAGACACCCAGCCGACTTTGGAGGCTGAGCACAGCTCGCGAGAGGAAAAGTGGGGCCTCGAAGACCCTCGAATTGTCTGGCTCGAGGAGCAAAAGCAATTTGCCATTACATATACCTCATTTAGTGAGGGCGGACCAATAGTATCGCTGGCTATTACAAAGAATTTCAGAACCTTTGCCCGGCTCGGAGGTCTTCTGCCCCCGGAAGATAAAGATGCCTGCCTGATGCCTCGAAGGTTTAAGGGACGATTTGCACTTATTCACCGCCCGATTGTACGAGGCGAGGCACATATGTGGATAAGTTTCTCACCGGATTTGAAGCATTGGGGCGACCATAGACTATTAATTAGAACAAGGAATGCTTATTGGGACACCCACAGAGTAGGACTGGCTTGTCAACCAATAGAGACCTCTCAGGGCTGGTTGTTATTCTATCATGGCGTTCGAATAACCACAGCAGGGGCAATATATCGTCTTGGACTGGCACTTTTGGATTTGGAAGAGCCCTGGAGGGTCTTGAGGCGAAGCGATGAATGGGTTTTAGGACCGCGGGAAACTTACGAACGCATCGGTGATGTCGGAGGCGTCATATTCCCTACCGGCGTTACTGTTACAAAGGAAACCAATCAGCTTAATCTCTATTACGGTGCCGCAGACTGTGCAGTTGCCGTTGCTACAGCTAAATTAAGCGAGTGTCTCGATTATATTATGTCTTCTCCGGAAGTGGAATAATATTCCCTGTTTGCAGTAAAGTCTGCAATCCGAAGTTTTTCTTTATCACCTGTCTTCAGCCCCGTCTTGTAATGATGAATCCTCCGGCTCAAGTGCCCGAAAATTGGAAACCATTGTAACCCTTAGCGACCGTACCACTGCCCGGCATCAAGATAGGTCCGCAAAATATCAGACACCATTTTACTGACGGTGTGGTTTTCTCTCACATATTCTTGGCCCCCCCTGGCTAATTGCTGAGCCAATTCCGGTCTGTCGAACAATTGCTGCAGGGCGTTGTATATACTAAGCTCGTCCTCCGCATCAAACACAATTGCTGTTTTCCCTTCGATAATCAGCTCGTCGACTCCGCCCTTACAGCCGGCCACTGCGACGCCCGCGCTCATAGCCTCCAACAATAGCGGGTCAAACGCATTACTCGCTGCCGGCTGTACGTAAATATCGCCGGCTTCAAGAACCCTGCGCCAACTCTCCGGTCTCGGAACAATAATAACAATCTCCAAAAGACCAAGCGCAGTTAACAGTTTCCGCACCTGGTTTTCTGCCCGCCCGCCGCCTGTTATCACTAACATAAATTCATAACCGTCAATTGCAAGATGCCTGACCGCACCGAACAAATTCTCAAAATCATCCACGTTATCGAGCCGATATGCTGTCACCACACTTCCCGGCCGGCCCCTCTCACGGAGACACCTCACCTTCTCTGACACAAAAGTACCAACGTTTATCTGCTCAATTTGTTCCGCTAACCTCGGATAGACGTTTGAAATGTTGGTGGCTATGCTTTTAGCCGGTACTATAATTTTGGCACAGCGCCTTGGCGATACGGCAAGCTGTCCAAACGCCTTCTGCAGAGAATTAACTGTCAACACGTAAGGCAAATCCAGATGTCTTGCCAACTGCCTTGTAAGTTTTGCTTTGCTTTCACACAGGCAGTGCAGAACTGTAGGACTGAATTTTTCCAGCCGCTCAACAAGTATCTTTTTATTCTGCCGACCCATTAAAGGCAACTCAAGGAACGGATGATTAATAATCTCTACCAGAGGCAAAACAACTGATTCCAGGTTGTTGCCCGGCTGACAAACCAGGGCCGACTGAATCGACTTATCCGCAAGACCAGCTAATAAATGATGTAGGATTATCGAATAGTCCGATATTATATGTTCCGACACAATCAATGCCGGACGAATCGACTTTCTCTCTTTTGTTTTTGCCGCTGTATCTTTTTGCCGTTTGACCATAGTTTATCTTAAATTTTTTACTTGTCCTTCTTATGACCGCGTTCGAGCCATGCCCAGCGATAGAGGTTTTGTGTATCTGCGTAGCGCGCCGCCTTACCGCTGCTGCCTAAAACAGCCATTAGCAGATGGTCCCCGTCCCTGTGATTACTGGTAACCAGACAATGACCTGCCAATTTGGTTGTACCTGCTGCCTGCTGGTAATGTAGATGCAGCCGGCCTCGAACAGCCTGATACAGCTAAAAAAACCAACAAAACCACTAAGTCAAATGAGGCTCGCTTTACCTTTTTCGTCTCGCTGTCCTTTCAGATTTGTTTATAAATGACAATATTGCGTTAAGAATAACAACGATTTCTACAGTAGTCAAAATCAAAAAAACCCCCAAAAAGCGAAAAAATAACAGCGCAATCGTTAAAATTTGAGAACATAAATGCATTATTGAACGTAAAAGAACGTGGTTTTTGGGCCAAAATCGGCTTTTATCCATAAAAACCATAAAAAAATTAAGTTTTTATGATTTAATGCTTGATTCCTCGCCAGGAAAATGTATTTGGAGTGTAAACTTGGAGGAGAAAAAAGTTGGAATTTTCCTTAAAGGAATTTGCATCTTTTTTTCGATGAAGTAAGTGTAGGAAGTTTAAAAACTGGTAGCGGTATTATTGTAAGGGTTTAATGTTCTATTAGCTTTTCATCACCCTCCTCCGAAGCCAGATTCTGTCGTTATTAGAATCTGGCTTTTTTTTCATATATCTGTTCAAAATAGGCAGCTA
>CAYXPG010000179.1:0-3786 GCA_964467205.1 uncultured Pirellulales bacterium
GAAGGAATATCGAATATCGAACAAGGAATGTTGAATAATGAAGTGGATTCGGTGCTTTCGCAGGAATGATAAGGGAGGTGGAGTTGGTAAAAAAGTCAAATTTTATTAGACTAAAGTGGGGATTTAGCCGTTATATTAGTAGCTGAGGTCGGTGGTTTAAGAGTGGTAAAGGTTGGCCTTTATGCTGGAAGATAAACGGTTGATATGGAAGCTTAAAGCAGGGGATGCGGGGGCGTTACGCAAAATTTACGAGAAGTATAAAGACGCTCTGCTGACGATAGCGGTTTCACTATTGGGCGAAAGAGAGACGGCGGAAGATATTCTTCACAGCGTTTTTGTCTCTTTCGCTAAGGAGATAGAGCGTTTTCGGCTGTACGGCAGCTTAAAGAACTATTTGATAGTCTGCGTTGTGGACCGTGTTCGCCAGAGGTTTCGCAGTAAGATGTACGAGGTTGTCGGGCTTGAGAGCACCGGGCCGATAGAAGCTGAAACAGAGAGTGCGGATGAGCCGATTGTGGGCGCTGAGGAATCGCAGATGCTCGCCGATGCGCTGGCCCGGTTAGGCCGGCAGCAGCGCGAGGTGATAGTGCTGCATCTGCAGGGCGGGATGAAGTTCAGCCAAATAGCGGATATGCAGGGCGTTTCAATCAGTACGGTTCAAAGCAGGTACCGTTACGGGCTCGATAAGCTGCAGTCAATCTCAGATGGTGAGGTGATATAGTGAGAGGCGCAGAAGAGATAGAAAATTCGATTAAGAATCTGCGTCAGACCACCAGTGCCGAAACGGATGAGTGGATTCTTAAAGATGCTGTTGAAGCGTTGTCAGAGACGGCCGGGCCGAGGCCGGGCGGGATTGGGAGAAGGATTAAAAGCACAATGGCAGTATTAGCGGTTGCGGTGGTAATTATAGCCGGCCTTATTGCAGTCGAGATGTTTAGAAGCCCGGAGCAACAAGCAAAAAGGCTGGTTGCAGAGCAAAGACAGGTTGGCGATAAGCAAATTGTCGTCAAGGCGGTGAATGAGCCGGTACCGATTTTGGACAAAACACCTGATATGCAGAAGATAGTGACGGAGTTTGAAAGCGAGTTGAAGCGTGCGGAGCAAATGTTTGTCGCCCGTGATGTTAACGGGCTGATGGCAATGCTTTCGGAGGGACAGGTTTTCAGCAGGTTAATAGCGGCGAATTTCCTTGCAAAGGTTGGGGATATGCGTGCTGTTGAGCTGCTGGAGAAGTTGAGCGCCGAATGGAAAGGTGATAAGACGAATAATCCATTTGCCAAAGCGGCGGAAGAAATCAAAGGACGCCTCAGGCAGAAAGAAACTCAGCCTGCTGATGACAGCAAAAAGAAGTTGGGAACGACGGTTAAGGTCGTCACGAAAAACGGCAGGAGATACATTCACGGCTGGCTCATCGACGCCAATGACAACCCTGTTCGCGGCGAAGTTTGGCTGGGTGGCTCGAAGGTAAAGACCACGGATGAGGGGGCATTTACAATTGCCGAACCGACATATACCGAATTTGGCTCGGTTTTCGGGCGGGCCTTCAATGCAGAGCGTGACATGGGGAGTTTTTTTATATGGGAGAGAAGCGATGATATTAACGATGCCGAAATTGTAGTTGAACCGTTGGCAAGCGCGAGCGGATTTGTTGTGGATAAAAAGGATGAACAGGTCGATGATTTTGAATTAACAATATCAGTGTATGTCAATAATGATATTGTATATAAAGGCAATATCGGCGATACGCCCTGGAAGTTACGGATTAATCCCGATAGTTCTTTTGATATTAACTCCATCCCAACCGGAGTTGCGCTTCAGTTAGCAGTTAAAAAGCCCGGCTTCAAGACGCCGGTTAAACTTCAAGGCCTGACTGGGGGGCGCAACCTGGACCTTGGCCGGATAGTGCTTGAGCCGATGGAGGGCTTTGATGAGGATACCAAGTGGGACTGCAACCTTGCCGGTATTGTTATTGATGAGAACAATGAACCGATGGCCGGGGCGAGGATTGGTTGTATCGTTGCCGAGGAGCGTTTTGATACCGAGACCGATGCGAATGGCTGGTACGAATTCAAAGCTCTGCCTCAGGATGTGGAGATGACGATGGTCTCTTTCACTACCGGCTACGGCAACAATACCTTTGCCTATACCTGCATCGAGCCAAACAGTGAAATGGATATCAGGATGTTTCCGCCGGCTTATGACTGGTATGATAAACCGGCGCCGGGACTGTTTGTATCTAAGTGGCTCAATACCGGCCCGATAACCCTCGAAGAATTAAAAGGGCAGGTTGTCATTCTGCACATCGGTATAGATTTGTCAGGGTATCCGGGACAAACAAAACAATTAGCATATTTGCAGCACCTTGAACAAATCAAAGGCATTCTTGAAAAGTATAAAGAAAGTCCCCTGACTGTTATAGCGATACACAAGCATCTGCAGCAGCTTGAGCTCAAAGAAGATAACCTGCGTCAGTTCGTCAAAGAATATGGCATTAATTTTCCCTTTGGCATAGACCGGGAGGCGGAAGCCGTCAAAGCTCTTACGTTGCCGCTGGAGCGATTAAGAGCCGAAGGCGCAGTCAACGTTCCCCGAAAAGGGCTAAGAAGTGAAGGTGCGATGTACTCGCTTTATGAAGTTAAGGCCGAGCCGGCGTATTATCTTATCGATAAGAACGGGATACTGCGAACCTCAGCTACCCAGAGTAATCTTGAAGAATGGATTGAGTATATTCTTGGCAAGTAGTTGATTGCCGCTTAAAGCTAAAAAATAACCTTTGTCCTCACGCATTGCAGCCGCAAGGTCATTGGGAAAGAAAATTAAACATGTTGGCGATTGCCGATTGTCGATTTCCAATCTGCAATCGAAAATCTAAAATTGAAAATATCAAGCCGGGCTCTCATAACAACCGGTGCGAAAACGCCGGGTCAGGGCATATATTCTAAAATGACAAAATTATTACAAAAGATTATAAGTTCAGCAGGGATGGTTTGTAGCTGAAGGCCTTTTTTCATCAGTTTTTGGGGCAAAAATGGGGCAAGGAATTTTTTTGAAAAAAATTTTATTTTTTGCTTGCAATCTCTACAAGTGTAGAGTACTCTTGACGAGGTTAGATATAAAGGAGGCCGTTATGGCAAAGAGAAATTGTGAACTTACCGAGGCCGAATGGGCGATTATTCAGGCGGTTTGGGACAATCAGCCGTGCGCTGCGCCGACCGTTCAGGAAGTGCTCGAAAAACAAAAAGGCTGGGCCTACAGTACGGTCAAAACAATGATGGACCGGATGGCGGCCAAAGGACTGCTCAGGACAGAGAAAATCCGTAACCTGATTCTTTACCGCTCAGCTATCACAAAACAGGCGGCGCAAAAAAGCGAAGTTATGCGGGCGGTAAAAAGGGCGTTTGACGGGGCACTTACACCGATGATGCAGTTTCTGCTTGAAAATAATAAGCTGTCGAAAAAGCAGCTAAACGAGCTGGAAACGATGATAAGGAAAAAACGCGGTAAAAAATAAAGACCTATAAGTTTCCTAATAAGTGGAGGACTAATTATGAATGCGATATTAGAGCGGATTAATACGACGGGAAGCGGGTTTGTGGAATTTGCCTGGCCGATGCTGCTGCAGGTGAGTGTTCTTGTGGTGATTTTGCTGCTGGCTGATTTTCTGCTGCGAAGCAAAGTGCGGGCGGTTTTTCGCTATTGGCTGTGGATGCTGGTGCTGGTAAAGCTGGTTTTGCCGAGCACTCTCTCATCGCCTCTGAGCGTCGGCTCCTTCTTTGGCGAGGAACT
>CAYXPG010000180.1:0-3744 GCA_964467205.1 uncultured Pirellulales bacterium
GGTGGGTTGACTGAGGAGTCGGAACATGCTATCCTGCGGTAAAAATAATTTTAACAGCAGAATTTTGAAGCAAATTAGGGCTTGTCTAAAGAGAGTAACACAGGGGCATTTGTATGAAAGAGAAGTATGGCTGGGTTTTTCATCTTCGAGGAGTTTTAATGGTTCCGCCTGTTGCTTTTGTTACGCTGTGCTTTTGGGGTAACGTTGAAAATGACTGGGTTATTCTGCCGGTCGGCGGGTCGGTTTTTCTGGCGGGGGTGCTGCTGAGGATATGGGCGCAAATGCACCTGCATTACCGGCTGAAGATTAAGAAGGTGCTGACACAGAGCGGGCCATACGTTTACGTACGCAACCCTATATATGTAGCAAATACGCTGATATTGCTCGGAATATGTATTATGACAGGTGTTGTCTGGTTCGTTCCGATTATGCTGATATACTGTGCAGCTGTGTATGCATTTGTTGTGCGGTGCGAGGAAGCACATCTGCTTAAGAAATTCAATGATGATAACGAGTATCAGGAATATTTGGAGAATGTACCCAGATGGATACCTCGTTTTCGGGCCGGTGCGAGTGCGCCTGCGATTAATGCTAAGAACTTTTTGCTTGTGAGCATCAAAGCTGAATTGCATTGCTTATTATACCTGGTACTGGTCGTACTCAAAAAGACGGTTCTTGTTGGCTGGAGTATTTGGTAAACTAATCTGTCAAGTCAGCGGCTGATATGGTTAAGGATGTGAAAAAACGGATTGAGCGGTTGCGCAGCGAAATACGCAGGCACGACTATCTCTATTATGTTCTTAATCGGCCCGAAATCAGTGACCGTCAATACGACAAACTCTTTGTGGAACTAAAATCACTGGAAGAGGCAAATCCGCAGTTGATAACGGCCGATTCACCTACGCAGCGGGTCTCGGAGAGGCCTATTGAGGGCTTTAAGAGCGTCCGCCACGCAGCAGCTATGCTCAGTATTGACAATACTTACAGTGCTGAGGAATTGAGGGCGTTTGATGAGAGAGTGGCAAAAGGCCTTGGCGGCAGAGATTACGATTATGTGGTCGAATTGAAAATCGACGGTCTTGCGATAAATCTTCGTTATGAAAAGGGGCGGCTCGTTACTGCTGCTACTCGTGGTGACGGTGAAGTTGGCGATGATGTTACCGCTAATGTGCGAACCATAAAAGCAGTTCCGCTTGTCCTGCTGGGCGGTGGTGAAGCTGGCGATGTACTTGAGGCCCGCGGTGAGGTCTATATGCCGACGAGTGCGTTTGCCGAGTTGAACCGGCTTCGCACCGAGGCGGGCGAGCCGAGATTTGCTAATCCGCGAAATGCGGCAGCAGGTTCTTTGAAACTGCTCGATGCAAGAATCACAGCCGCCAGAAATCTATCGTTTTTCGCCTATTCGATAGGCCAGGTCTCTATGCCGTTGGCAGAAAATCATTGGCAGAGTCTGCAGAAATTCAAAAAGCTTGGTCTGCCCGTCAATCCGAATATTAGAAGGGCCAAAAATATTGACGAAGCCTTGAATATATGTCTTGGCTGGGGCGAGAAGCGGTCAAAGCTGGATTATCAAATTGACGGGATGGTAATCAAAGTCAGCAGGTTTGAACAGCGGGCTGTTCTCGGCGCCACCGGCAGGGCGCCGAGGTGGTGTATTTCCTACAAATTCCCTGCCGAGCAGGCCGAGACAATTGTCGAATCAATCGATGTGCAGGTCGGCAAGAGCGGGATTTTGACGCCGGTAGCGAACCTAAAGCCGGTTCAATTGGCCGGGACAACGGTTAAAAGAGCGAGCTTACACAACTTCGATGAATTGAATCGTCTTGATGTTCGTAAGGGCGATACTGTTTTAGTCGAAAAGGCCGGTGAGATAATACCGCAGGTTGTAGAGGTAAAGAAGCAGTTAAGGCCCGCCGGCACTGAGCCCTTTAAGATACCGGCAAAGTGCCCGAATTGCGCCTCTGCGGTAGCCAAAGATGAAGCCGGCGTTTATATCAGGTGTGTTAGTCCTGACTGTACGGCTCAACTGAAGGAGCGATTGAGATATTTTGCCGGGCGCGGCCAGATGGACATTGAAAATTTAGGGACTGCCTTAATCGAGCAGTTGGTTGATACCGGCCTGGTGAAGAATTTCGCCGACCTTTACAAATTGGGCAAAGAAGAATTGGCCGGTCTGGAGCGGATGGCTGAAAAAAGTGCCGGCAATGTAATAGAGGCGATTGAAAAGAGTAAGACGCAGGTGTTATGGCGGTTTATTGCCGCTTTAGGTATCCGGCACATTGGAGGCCAATCGGCACAAATCTTAGCTGAGCGCTTCGGCTCTCTCGATGGGCTGATGGCTGCAGATGAGGAAACTCTGGCGTCGATAGACCAGATTGGCCCGACAATGGCCGAGAGTGTGAGTGAGTATTTTCGGGACCCGAAAAATGTTGAGGTTATCAAAAAAATTCGTAAGGCGGGTGTAAGATTGCAGCAGCCGCAGGGGCGGGGCACAAATAAGCTTGCCGGCAAAACAATTGTGGTTACGGGGGCGCTCGAGGGCCTGAGTCGTCAAGAGGCAGAGCAGGCGATTCGAGATGCCGGCGGAAAAGTGGCTTCGAGCGTGAGTAAGAAAACTGATTTTGTATTGGCTGGTGAAAAGGCCGGCAGTAAACTTGAGAAGGCACAAAAACTGGGTGTTAAAGTGATAAATGAAAAAGAATTTTTGGAGATGATAAAAGATTAGCGGTAGTTCATCCCTAAGGGGTACAATAAAATGAGCGGACAGGACGAAAAAAATATGCAGATGGCATTGAAGCTTGCACAGCGTGGCGTAGGTTCTGTTGAGCCGAATCCCGCTGTTGGCTGCGTTATCACAAAGGCAAATCAGGTTGCAGGTAAGGGCTGGCACAAGGAATTCGGCGGGCCGCACGCGGAGATAAACGCCCTTGAAGACTGTAAGACGCTCGGAATTAATCCACAGGGCGGGATTATGTATGTTACACTTGAGCCGTGCTGTCATAAGGATAAAACCGCACCCTGCACCGATGCAATTATTGCCGCCGGGTTGTCGAAGGTTGTGGTCGCAACTACTGACCCTTCAGAACATTGCGGCGGCAAAGGTGTTGAGCAATTACGCGATGCGGGAATAGAGGTGCAGGTGGGCATTTGTGAGAACGAGGCGAAATTGCTCAATGCCCCTTTTCTCAAATTTGCAAAGACGGGCAAAAGCTGGGTGATATTAAAATGGGCACAAAGCATCGACGGCAAAGCGGCCTGGACAGAGCAAAGTGATGGGCGAAGGTGGATTTCTTCTGAACAGAGCAGAAAAGATGCTCAAAATCTGCGTCGTCGGGCGGGTGCGATACTGGTTGGTATCAATACGGTGCTCGCCGACGACCCATTGTTGACAATTCGGCCGAGTAAGGGACGTAAGCCAACAAGAGTGGTGCTTGACAATAATTTGAGGATGCCTTTGGACAGCAAGTTGCTTGGGACTGTGAAAAAGGCCCCGGTGTTAATCTTCTCAAGGGCCGGAACTGTGCACGCAAATCCGCAGGCGGTAGAGTCAATTACCCAAAAAGGAGCAGAGATACTTGCTTATCCGGATATGCAGGGTGAGTCTAATCTTTGTTTTTTGCTCGATGAATTGAGCAAACGCGGCGTGGCGCAGTTGCTTGTCGAAGGGGGGCCAAAGGTGATAACTTCATTTTTGAGAGAGAATCTGGTCGATGAAGTGTGTGTCTATATCAGCCCAAAAATACT
>CAYXPG010000181.1:0-3705 GCA_964467205.1 uncultured Pirellulales bacterium
GGAGGAAAATATGTCAGAAGGCTGAATTAGCTGATTTAAAGTTCCACGATTTACGTAAGACCTTTGGCTCTATGCTTGCTCAGAACGGCATATCCACTGCTGTAACACAGAAACTGTTAGAGCATTCCTCATCACGCCTCACTAATAAGGTTTATACAAATGTTGATCCTGTCTTGCGCCATGCGGTAGAGCAGTTGCCCGTAGAACAATGGTTGTAAAATAATATATTAGCTTGCTACGGGTAAGATTGGAAACAACCATCAGCAGAGTACATATTCTAAAAAGCCTATCCATTATTTGGTTGTAATCTTGTTTTAATCCTTAAAACAGCCTTTATCAATACTGTTTCTTACATCTGAGTTTTTTCTAAAATCCCTCTTTTTTGGGGCAATGTTTAATATAACTCTAATAAATGAAGCGGAGAGCAATTCGCGACACTTCTTCAATCTCTTTTCCATGCGCTCATGGTTCACAGTCAATCGATCCGGCACTGGATATGGATAAAAATCAAGTCAGCAAATCCAATCGATATCGAGCTTTCACCGGTACAGTAATGAAAGCAAACTATTTAATATAAAAAATGCCCATCCTGTATAGTCTTACCGGTGATAGATGATTGACAGAAGGGCGGGGAAAGTATAAGTTTAATCCAACCGGGTGAAAGGCGTACCCGGGGGCGAAAAGCGATAATTTACAAAATAAAAAAAAAGGGTATTAAGATGAGACTAAAGGGAACTTTTTTATTGTTGTTGCTTGTTTTGACTGCTTTTGCGGCTTTTGGGGATAATTTCCGGGCTTATTATACCAAGCTGGATTCGGGCCAGGAGTTCGAGAAATACACCCGGACGGGTCCTTATGCTGATGTAGTGGTTGAAGTAGGTGCTGGAAAGCTTATATTCTGGCGTGCCAGCAGTTATCTGCCCCACTGGAAGACAGAGAGGGGAAGCTGGTATCTCGATGAGATTATCGAACGCAGCGGTGATGGTCCTCCTCTGAGGCCTGACAGGGTGAATACCTATTCTCATGTCAGGATTGGAAAGGACGGAGAGGACGGAGATAAAATTGTGATTCACTGGCGTTATCTTCCCAAGTTCGGTTCGAAAAATCCACACAATGGTTTGTCGCCATCCCGTTTTGTTGACGAATATTTTCATATTTACCAGGACGGCAGGGTTGTCAGGGTAATAAAGCAGGGGACTGAAAAATACAGGGACTGGCTTGACCCGCATAATCAATATGTTCAGAAACTTCATTTGAAAGATGACGGTATAGAGGAAATATTCCTGGCGGAGCCGAGAAAGAGCTTGAAAAGCAAGGCTGTCAGGGGAAATCCTGTCAAAGAGAGTGACGTGGCAGAGCCAGTTCTCGTTTGGCATTTCGATGAAGGAAGCGGTGATGCAACAAAAGAAGCGGTAAGCAAAGCCGACTGTCAAATAGAAGGTCACGCCAGTATGTGGAAGAAGGGTGTGTCGGGAACGGCACTTCAGTTCGATGGCTATAACACGGTTGTTAAGTTCGACGGTGAGCAGGCCCCGGAACTTATGCGGGGAGTAACACTGGAGGGCTGGATAGCCATCGGTGCTTATCCGTGGAACGACGCACCCATTGTTCAGCGCGGCGTTGACGGCTACTGGTTTCTGGGTCTCGGGGCACATGCGCACCCGGTTTTTAAGATTATAATACACAACAAGGAATACAAGGTGACATCTGATATTGAGCTGGAGCGTTACAAGTGGTATCACCTTGCGGGGACATACAACCCTGAGGAGAGCGAAATGCGACTTTATGTTAACGGAGAGCAGGTCGATTCCGCCCAGGCGAGGGATTGGATTCCACTTGCCGGTGAGAGCCCGATTTTTATAGGTCAGGGCAAGGCGATGCGACCGACGGACCGGGTCCGCAGGAACACGTTTGTCTGCAATTATTCGTTCGACGGTCTGATTGACGAGGTTAAGATTTACGATGCCGCGCTGCAACCATCACAGATAGCCGCGGCTTACCGAAAAATGAAACCGGCTGATAAGGTGGTGGAGAATCCTGATATGGAATTTCGCCTGCTTCCGGAAACTGATGTCAAAGGTTTCGGTGGATATTACCGGCTGCTCGATTTTTATGAATCATGGGACAGTATGTGGTGTTTCGGTGAGTATGCGGATGTGGTTGTGGGTTTCGATGAGCATCCATGTCAGTTTGTGTTCTGGCGTGGTACCGGCTATATTCCGATGCTTGTAAATGAGAATGACCAGTGGTACAGCAATGAATTTAACGAGACCTGGAACAAATCCGGAGGCAAGGGCTGCCAGGAGCCGATGTCAGACAAGGAGGCCTATTCCAACCGGGCAAGGATTATTGAAAATACAGAAGCAAGGGTTGTGGTTCACTGGCGTTATCCGTTGAAAGATGTTCTTCATACTCACGCAAATTATGTAGAGGAGACCGGCTGGTCTGACTGGTCCGACTGGTATTACTATATCTACCCGGACGGAGTTGCAGTAAAGCTGATGCACCTGTGGACCAGCGGTCAGCGTAACCACGAATTTATAGAGGGTATGGCCATATACGGGCCTGGTCAGCATCCTGAAGAAGTTATCGAGATTGACCCAGCAGTTTACCTGGCGGATACCAAGGGCAACGTGGAGGCATATGACTGGGTTGATGGCCCGCCGGATAATACGGACTATACGAACATGAAAATAAATATGATTAATTATAAGGCCAGATACAAGCCGTTTACCATAGGTGACTTTACTGAAGGCAGTGTTTACGGCGGCGAAGTTACCAAATATGCTGTATTCCCTGCCTGGAACCACTGGCCTGTTTCTCAGATACCTTCGGACGGCCGGTATGCGAGCTTCCCCGACCGGACAGGACACAGCTCTCTGACCGACGGTTTAGTGTGGCCGGTCTATGAAGAGGCGTATGGAGAACGACCTGATTATAATTATCGCCATTATAGAGGGCCAGATACATCTAGCAAAGGTGGGTCTGGAGACCGCCCCTATTATTCAAAAATATTAATGGAAGGTATGACAGACAAGCCGGCGGGGGAATTAGCTTCCCTCGCGAAATCCTGGCTCAGTCCCGCAGAGCTCACTGTGCTGAGCGGATGCAGAAGCAATGGTTATGACAAGTCCCAGCGTGCTTATGTTCTTGAAGCGAAAGGCGACAGGATGACTTTCGAAATTAAAGGAAGCAAAAATTCACCTGTAGTTAATCCCTGCTTTGTCATAAGCAACTGGACAGAAGAAGATGCTGTGGTGACGGTTATCGGTATGAAACCGAAGGCCAAGGATGTCAAAGTCGGTCATCCGAGCACGGTAAAGGACAAGGAGCTGGTTGTATGGCTTCGGATGCAGTCCGAGAATAAGGTGAAATTCGTTATCAAATCTGCAGATTAACTATCAAATGTACAAGCTTGAAAGGATGGTTTTCCTCATGCAGTCATTAAAAAAGAAATCTTACCTGCTCACACAAATTTTCGCGGCCTATTCACGAACACTCCTTGCGGTCATCGCCATCTGTCTTTTCGCGACCCCATTAGCGATTGCGGAGGATTTCGGCGCGTATTATACGAAACTCGATTCAGGAGGAAACTTCGAAAAGATCGCGCGTGTCGGGGATTACGCCGATATTGTGGTGCGTATCGATGCCGAACGCAAATTCGTATTCTGGCGAGCTTCCTCGTACTTGCCTCACCTTAAGACC
>CAYXPG010000182.1:0-3700 GCA_964467205.1 uncultured Pirellulales bacterium
TTTATTCGAGGTGAATGACGCTGTTTCTTTTGTCGGCGTCGAGAGAGGCCTTTTTGATGACATCGTAAAGCAGGCGCGGGCTGCGGATTTTCTGAAAATCAAACTCAGGGTCGGTTTTGTCGGTGGTTATCAGCCCGACCGTGCCGATACCAAAAATACAATCCAAAAGCGAACGGCGCATACTAAGGTCAATCACGCGGAACATATCAAGGTTGTCAACCTTCCTGTCGAGAATACCTCTGCTGAACTCAATCCTCTCGTCGGTAACTTCATAGCGCATCATTTTCAGCCGAACCGCTTTTAATAGAAGTATAAGTACGACAAGAACCATAATTCCAGGTGCGGCGGCAAGGCGATAACGGGCGAAGGTAATGGTCTGGCCGTCGGAGAGTTCCAGGCCGAGAAGATTATCGAGAAAAATTTCGAGTGGAAAGATAAACAACAGATACGCAAGGGCGATGAAAAAAAAGCCTCTTATGACCGAGCCGACCATTCCCCATAAAGAGGGTCTGGCTATGAAGAGGACATCGTCGGGCTTTGCGGGATCTTCGGATTTCGAATCGGAATCGGCGGCTGCGATGAGGGCTTTGGCCTTCTGGGTATTCAGAAACTCGCTGCAGAACCGGCATTTAATTGCCCGGGCCTGTATTGTCTCTGCACAAAAGGGACACTGCCTGGTTGACGGCTCTATTATTGGAGTTATTTCCATCGTATTATATATCGGAAAACGGGGCTGATTTCGGACAAGAATTTTGGCCGGTTTATTTTAAGCGCAAAGGTACATCGCCAAGACAATAATAGCAGGGTAAAGGCCTGTTAACTGCCTTTACGCAGGGTTAAACCGGCTTTTATGAAAGAAAAGAATACTAATAAAAGCCAGGTCGAAAAGCAAGCGAGCGGAAGGATGCCTGTGCGTTTATTAAGCCCTCCTGCAGAGAGGTTACGTGATGGAGCAGGTCAGGATGATTGGCGGCGAGCTGAATGGCCGCTGCATAATTTCTCATCAGCGTATCCAGCAGGGCGGCAAGCTCGTTTAAGAGGGCATTGTAGTAGATAATAGTGTTGTCGAGCTCGTCGTAGTCTCTGGCTGAATATGTGGGCCAATATCTCTCGTCGTCGGCGGTAACACCATGTCGGCCGCTATAAGCGATTTGATTGCCCTGGCGGAACCACTTTGCAACGATATCAATTTGGTCGGCGAGGGCATCGGAGCGATTCTCAAGGAACTCGATGGTAAAAAGGATTTCGTCGAGGCGTGCTTTTGTCTGCTCATAGTCGCGTCTTACCCTGAGAAGTCGGCGGTCCTGAATCTTTCGGGCTTTAACGGCTTCAAGTTCGGCCAGGAGTTCCTTTTGGGAATCTGCGATTTTTTCGGCGACGCCGGTCTGTACGGCCTCTTCGGCGGTCAAGGTCAACAATGTACCTTTTTTGCTCCAGGTTCGCATTACTTTTTGCTTTGGCTTTTTATCGCGAGAGTCGATGATAATGTGCCTGTCATTATCGATAACCTCAACAACTCCGAGATTTTTTTCCATCATTGCCTTTATGAGCAGAGCGGTATTAACTTTTTTTTCAGCTATCGAAGAGACAAACTGCTGCCATTGATACTTAAGCTCGTCGGGGGGCTTTTCATCCCTGGCGGGCGCTGTTTCGGTATCTTCGTCAGGTAAAGAAGCAGCGAGCCAAGGTGTTATCGCCCCGATTTCGGCGTCGTTTTTCATATAGAGCCTGTCACAGGCAAGTGCGACCATAGCGGCTTCGGCGAAAGCGCCGCCGAATTCACCGCCGCTAAGATATGCAACGGTGAGGCAATTGTCGATATCAGTAATTGCCTGGCCAATCCTTTGTGCCAAATCGATTCTGCCTCCGGGAGTGTCAATCTCGATTAAAATGAATAAAGGTCCCTGGTTGGCCGCTAAAGCAATTGCTCTTTCAAAGGCTTCAGTTTCGGCTATAAGATTGAGCGAATTTTTTAAGGGAAAGACAAATATTTTTTTCTGCCGACCAAGATAGTTGCCGGTGATTTCATATTCGCTAAGGTCAAGATACTTCGGCGAACGGTTCTTGATGCGGACCTGTGTCTTATTGCCTTTTTTTCTGGGGACTACGTAGCCGTTGAAGCTTTTTCCGGTTCTGCGGTTTACAAAGGTATCGGCCAGGCAGTTAGAGAAGAAAAAGACAACAATAAGAACAAGAACGTGATATTTAGCCATTGTACTGCCCCTGATTTAACTATCAGCTTGTCGGCTATTATACCAAATATCAACAGAAAAAGCAATAAGTCCGGCTTTTATTCATCCAGCAGGTATGTAGTATAGATGCTTCAAATGGCGGATTTATTTGGTATAATACGTTCTTTCTTAAGAAAAAAAGTTTTATGTCAGATTAAGTTAAAGGTTATGGGAATTCCAACAGTAGCCATAATTGGTCGGCCTAACGTAGGCAAAAGCAGTCTGTTAAACGCACTGGCGGGTGAGATGATAAGCATCGTTGAGCCAAGTGCCGGGGTTACAAGAGACCGCGTCAGCACCGTTATCGACAGAGACGAGCGGTATTTTGAGCTTGTCGATACCGGTGGATACGGTATAGTCGATAGCGACCAGCTCAGCGGCCATATCGAAGGTCAAATACGCAAAGCGATTGAAGCGGCAAACCTTGTGCTGTTTATGGTCGATATTCGCGATGGGGTTGTGCCGTTAGATAAACAAATAGCACAGCTTCTGCGCAAAGAGGACCTTGAGGTTATCGGGGTTGCGAACAAGGCGGATTCTGCGAAGATGTTCGGCGCGGCGGGTGAATTCGGCCGGCTGGGCTTCGGGGAGTTTTTGTGCGTATCGGCGACGAACAATCTTAATAAAAATATTCTGCTCGATAAGATTTTTGAGAAGCTTTCGGCTTATGAATCAACCGAGCCGGCCCGGCCGGTGATGAAGATAGCGATAGTGGGCAAGCGAAACTCCGGCAAGAGCACGTTAGTAAATGCGATGGTGGGAAGTGAGCGGGTAATTGTAAGTGAGACGCCGGGGACGACCAGAGACGCCGTGGATGTTCGGTTCGAAAAGGACGGTAAAACCATTACGGTAATCGATACGGCAGGTGTACGAAAGAAAAGCAAAATGGCCGACAGTATCGAGTTCTACAGCTATGTTCGTGCGGAGCGTTCGATTCGGCGGGCCGACGTTGTGCTGCTGCTTGTCGATGCTGCCGTGGAGATTTCGCAGGTTGATAAGAAGCTGGCCAGGTTCATCGCCGGCGAATACAAAAGCTGTATAATCGTGATTAATAAATGGGACCTTGCAAAAGAGAAGGCGGCGACGGAGGACTATGGGGAGTATCTTACGAAAATGCTGCCGGTGTTAAAGACGGCGCCGCTTGCCTTTACAACTGCGACCGAGGCAAAGAACGTTCAGAGCGTTCTGGATTTGGCGGCTGAGATTTTCAAGCAGGCCACTACGCAACTGCCGACGGCGAAACTGAATAAGGCGTTTGAGATTATAAGGGACGAGAAGGTCGGCGCTACCAAGCGAAAGGGTGGCAAATGGCCGAAAATCTACTATGCCACACAGATAGCGGCCAATC
This sequence comes from uncultured Pirellulales bacterium, assembly GCA_964467205.1. GTDB lineage: Bacteria > Planctomycetota > Phycisphaerae > Sedimentisphaerales > Anaerobacaceae > CAYXPG01. The sequence continues at coordinate 3,580 of CAYXPG010000182.1, forward strand.
CGATTACGATACTTATGTTCGTGAACCGGCCGGAACTGTTCGAAGATAATTATATGCGATTTATTAAAGGCAGGTTACAATCGATGCTGCCGATTGCGGAAGTGCCGTTACGACTGCTGAC
>CAYXPG010000183.1:0-3586 GCA_964467205.1 uncultured Pirellulales bacterium
TTGGCACAGCCAAGAGGTAGGGGCGCCAAGCTGGACAAAGACAAGGGCGCCAAGCTGGACAGAGACAAGGGCCGGCTGGAAATTCGTAGAGAGGGGATGCGTGCGCCCAGGCGTCTTGACCCGAACAGACCTGAAGCCCGCATCAGAAGAGGCCGTGGCAGTGCTTCAATGATGGAAGTAGAAAAACAGTTAATTGGGGAACTTGAGAAGATTCACAAGCTTGCTGTCAAAGAAAATGCTGAAAAAACGGCGGAGGCCGTCAAGAAGCTCCTGGCCAAAAGAAGGAAACAGCTCAAGCAAAGAACAGAGATGATGGAAAGGACGAGGGAGCGTTTTCGTGACCGCTCGAGACGGCCTGAGACCGAAAGAGGAATAAGAGGCGAATACCGGCGGAGAGACCCCAATAGTCTCAAACTGGAGCTAAAAGAGCGCGAGCGAAAGACAAAAGAGCGCGAGCAAAAGACAAAAGACAAAAGACGATAAATAGTACAGCAGCCCGGTCGTACCAGCCAGACTGAATATGCAAATGGTACCGGCCCAGCCGGTTACTTTATGCAGTTCATAACAGAGCGGGCCCGGGGTTTTGATTGTGTAAATTTACAATTGAAATCTCAGGCCCGTTTTCATAATCGAAAATATGAGCGCCCACACAGCGTACAGCCCTTTGGAATATGGAAAAGTATATGTCGAAAATACAGGGTTTTGTTGTTCATACTTTTCTGTTACAATCCGAGAGGAATTTTGAGTTGCTGGAACTGAATTTTAATCCGGGTACCAATAGTAATGAGAGCGGTTATACAGCGGGTTTTGCAGGCAGAGGTTGAAGTTGACGGCCGAACGGTCGGCAAAATCGATAAAGGTTTGCTTGTTTACATCAGCATCGGCAAAGGTGATACGCCCCGGGAAGCCGAGTTTATAGCTGAAAAGCTGGTCGGGCTGCGTATATTCTCTGACGAGGGTGGCAGAATGAATCGGTCTCTGCTCGATGTGGGCGGAGCTATTCTTTTGGTGAGCAATTTTACACTTCACGGCAATTGCCGAAAGGGGCGCAGACCCGGTTTTGATGCGGCAGCCGAGCCAGCCCTGGCACAACAGCTATACGAGAAAACAATCGAGCTCATCGCTCAAAAGAAAATCACTGTTGAAAAGGGGATTTTTGGCGAGCATATGCACGTTAGCAGTATCAACGATGGGCCGATTACCTTTATAATTGATTATCAAAAGGACAGCACCAACGGGAATAATGGCAGGTAGCCTCTGTGTGCTTTTTCCCACCTCAAAAAAGGCAAATGGCTATTGCATTGTACCTTTCAAAAATGATGTCGATTTATACGCTCAACTCCGGCCATATACCTTAACGTTATGTCACTTTCTTGTATACACCGGCGTATTTTTACTATTTAAATCATCCTTTAGATGTTGTTTTTATTCGCGGGAGTGTTGTTTTTTGTAAACGCCAGATAAATCACTTTGTTTTTCAATGACTTATAGTCCGATAAATGTAAAATTAGGACAGTTACAGGAGGTTGGTGTTGCAAAAAGACAACGTGTTGTTAAAATGCGCTATTTGGCCCTTCACCGACTCAAAACATATTCAACAACGTAACTGTTGTTGCAGTGGATTGTTAAGCAAAAGACAAAAGGCCGTTTGGCTAATTTGTTATTTTTGGCATGTTTTTTGCTCATAATCCTTTTTCGGCTTAAATTACCGAAAAGTTATTGGGCGGACGTCCTAAAAACGTAATTGGAGGAGGATGGGTCCGCCCGATTTCGAAAAAGTCAAAATCAGTATGGGCTTTTAGCTGTGCAAACAAGTTAATCGCAGTGCTGATTTTGTTTACCATATTGAGCTGGGCCGTTCCGGAGGAGGTAACGGCCCGCTTTTTTTACGAAATCTCACCGTTTTTTCACCAGACAGCTTCACCAAAATTCACCTTTTCTCTCTGCCCGGTATCAATTTTCACTACTAAACCCAGCCCAAAGCTTATATAATCAGACCCGTTATGGAGCGTTCGATTTACAGAATTATCGATGCCAATTTCAACCGTGCCCGTGAGGCGATTCGCGTAATCGAGGAGTTTTGCAGGTTTGCTTTAAACTGCGCCCCATTGACCGAGCGTGCCAAAAGTTTTCGCCACGAGCTTTCTGGGGCCATCAGCAAGCTCGACCCTGCCAGATTAATCTCAAGCAGAGATACGCCCGGCGACGTCGGAGTGGAAATAACGGTTGCTAATCAGCTTTCCCGCGGTAATCTAAAGGACAGCTTCACCGCCGGCTGCAAAAGACTTACAGAGGCATTACGAACCCTTGCCGAAACCACCCAAACACTAAATCCTCACGTTGCAAAAACTCTCGAAAAACTCCGCTACGCCGCTTACACGCTCGAAAAAGACATCGTTCTTTTCAGCGACGCCTTCGAAAGATTCAAAAGTGTGAAATTGTACATAGTAATTACCAGCTCTCTGCCGGCCGATGTGCTTTCTTTGTTATGTTACTGTGTTACCGGCGGGGCAGACTGCATCCAACTGAGGGCAAAAACCATCGAGGACGATAAGCTCCTGGCACTTGCCGAGGAATTCGTCCGGATTTGCAAATCGGCCAAAGTCCTCAGTATCATAAACGACCGTGTGGATATCGCCGTTGCGGCGGGTGCCGATGGTGTACATCTCGGCCAGAACGACATACCCGTTGAGCAGGCCCGCAGGCTGCAGCTAACGCCGTTAATCGTTGGCAAGAGCACCCATTCAATCGACCAGCTAAAATCCGCCTGCCGTGAAATGCCGACTTATGTAGGACTCGGCCCTGTTTACTCTACCCCGACAAAGCCCACCGCACCGCCTGTCGGGCTTGACTATGTCAAACAGGCCACCAATATTCTAAACGATACCGGTATCGCACACGTAGCTATTGGCGGGATAACGCCGGACAATGTCGAAGAAGTTTTAACTGCCGGCGCCGAGGCTATTGCCGTCTGCTCTGCGGTAACCGAAGCCGGCGACCCCGCCGCCGCCTGCCGAATGTTAAAGAAAAAAATTGCCGCCTTCAAAAAAATCTGACTGCTGCCGACAATACAAAACCCTCTCCCGCCCACTCTCAAAGCAAAGATTCTCAACTTCGTAATTTGAAATTCATTATTCGATATTCCCCACGATATCCCCCCTTTTTTCTTGACTGGCGCCAAAACAGCTATATGATTGCTTTTAATACTTATGAAAACTGGCAGCGGCAAAAATATCAGTAAAATGTATATTTACGCAAACAGCCAGACTTGTCCACCGAAGTCGGACGCAGGCGGACGAAGGAGGATTATCGCACAGCACGATGGCTGTTACACCGATGATAGATATTTCTATCTCCACGACCGCCTCGGCTCTGTACGACAACTCATAGATAATTCCGGCGATGTGGTAAAACTCTACACGTATGACCCGTTTGGTGAAATGTTGGAAAGCGCAGAACAAGACCAAAATATGAAGAATCCCTTCAAATTCACCGGCCAATACTTCGATGACGAAATTATTGATGAATATTACCTCCGTGCAAGACAGTACAACCCGCACATCGGCCGATTCACCTCCCGAGACCC
>CAYXPG010000184.1:0-3553 GCA_964467205.1 uncultured Pirellulales bacterium
GTCGAGGTTGTGGCAATGGGCGACCTCTTTCAGGACCGTCTGGACAAGTCACTTGCTAAGCTCAGCAGGGAAGTGGATGATAAGGTATCAGTAACCAAAGACACCTGCTTTGTGGGTTTTGATGCTTACGAAAAAGTAATCGCCTGCGATGTGGATATGCTGATATTAGCGGCGCCGCCGCACTTTCGTCCGAAACATCTAAAGGCCGCTGTTGAAGCGGGCAAACACATATTTATGGAAAAACCGGTAGCAGTTGACCCGGTCGGTGTTCGCTCGGTCATTGCTACTTCAGAGCTTGCCGAGCAGAAGGCTCTGGCGATTGTAGCGGGAACTCAGAGACGTCATCAGGAGCATTATTTAGAAGTTCTCAAGAGGGTTCACGATGGAGCTATCGGCGAGATTGTGGGAGGCCAGTGTTACTGGAACGGCGGCGGAATGCTAAAGTGGGGACCGGAGGATGACCCAAGATGGTCGCAAATGGAACGCCAGTGCAGAAGATGGTTGTTTTATACCTGGCTTAGCGGTGACCATATTGTCGAGCAGCACGTGCACAATATCGACATTATCAACTGGGCCATTGGAGACCACCCCGTCAAATGTATCGGCATGGGAGGTCGCCAGGTACGAACAGCCCCTGAGTACGGCAATATATTCGACCATTTTGCCGTCGAGTTTGAATATCCAAACGGCGTTCGGGTAATGAGTATGTGCAGGCAAACCAAGGGCAGCAGCAGCAGAGTGGCCGAAAGGGTCGTTGGCACCAAAGGTTCTGCGTACACAAACGGCTCTAACGGTTCTATCGAGGGACTAAACGCCTATAAATATGATGGCGAGTCTCCCAGCCCCTATGAACAGGAGCACGCCGACCTTATAGCGAGCATTCGAAACGGCAGGCCGCTAAACGAAGGCAAACGTGTCGCTGAAAGTACGATGACGGCGATTATGGGCCGTATGAGTGCCTATACCGGCCGAGCGCTTAAATGGGACTGGATAATGAACGCATCCGAGCTGGACCTGACGCTGCCCAAATATGAGTTTGGCGATTTACCCGTAAGCCCAGTAGCCGTACCCGGCAAAACAAAACTGGTTTAACAGTTTTTTACCGATTGCCAACCGTCATCAATAAGATTGCCCGGCGGCGTCTAAAGAAATGTGGAATTGACAGCCGATAGCGGACTTTATAAGATAAACATCGAAAGCCCTGAAACTTTTTGTTAAGGAGTTCAAAACAAAGTGCAAAGTATTCGTTTTAGTTCATGTATGAAGATTTTTGCATCGCTGCTGTTAGTGTTTGTCCTTTTTGTCCCATCCTGCAAAAAAACTTCGCCGAAGAGTTCACCTGATAAAGCCCAAAGCGATAATAGTAATACTCAAACCGCAGCTGAGGTTCCTCCGCCGTCCGGGTTGGTTCCGATTCCAATTGAGCTGCCCAATCCGATGTTTGTGGGCACCCCGCAGGATTTCAAAGTTTCTGACCTCGAAAAACCGCTGGGCAAGCCGCGCCCGCCGTTCCTATCGCCGCCCGGCACGGAAAATGCCGCCTTTCTGAAAACGGTCGCCGCCACCGACGATGTGCCCATCATCGGCGAGATTGAAATGATTACCGACGGTGACAAACAGGCGACCGACGGCAGCTATGTCGAGTTAGGCCCTTTTCTCCAAAGCGTAACCATCGACCTTCAGGCCGACTATGATATATACGCTGTTCTTTTATGGCACTATCACCAGCAGGCCCGCGTTTATTATGATGTAATAGTACAGCTTGCCGATGACCCCGACTTCATTACGAATGTCAGGACACTGTTCAACAATGACAATGACAATTCCTCCGGCTTGGGTATCGGTTCAGATATGCACTACGTCGAAACCGCCGAGGGCAAACTCATCGATGCAAAAGGCGCTCGGGCCCGCTATGTCCGTCTATACAGTAACGGAAATAGCAGCAACGAATTAAACCACTATATCGAAGTGGAGGTTTTCGGCAAGCCCGCAAAATGAAATATCCCGAAAAATGCTTTGCATTCATCCTGCTTGCTGCAATTGCTGCCCTTTCGCTGCGCCTCCCGCAGCTCGATGCCCGCCCGATGCACGGCGACGAAGCGGTTAACGCACTCAAGTTTGCCGAATTGCTGCAGAAAGGCAGCTATCGATATGACCCCAATGAACATCACGGCCCGACGCTTAATTATCTGACCCTGCTCCCCGCCCGATTCACCAGCGCCCGCAGTTTATCTGATATAAGCGAGCTGACCCTGCGCATTGTCCCTGTATTTTTCGTCATACTCTTAATACTATTGCTTTTGATGCTGGCCGACGGCCTCGGACAGGCCGCCGTCATTATCGCTGCCGTACTCACCGCCGTCTCGCCGGCCTTTGTTTTCTACTCTCGATACTACATTCACGAAATGCTTCTGGTCTGTTTCACCTTCGGCGCAATCGCTTCCGGCTACCGCTATACTCGCAACAGAAACTTCAACTGGGCAATTCTGACCGGAGTGTTCTTAGGGCTTATGCACGCAACTAAGGAAACGTCCGTCATTGCCTTTGCTTCGATGCTGCCGGCTCTTTTGCTTACTCTGTTAATGATGCGCAAAACAGGCGCCTCCGTTTCAGATACCCTCAAAAAAATAAAGCTCTCACATCTTATTGCAACAATTGCCGCTGCGGTTATAGTTTCTGCCTTGTTTTATTCCTCTTTTTTCAAAAATCCTCACGGAATTCTGGATTCAGCCGCATCCTATGCGACCTATTTCAATCGCGGCTTCGGAAACAGCGTGCACAATCATCCCTGGTATTATTATCTAAAGCTCCTCATCTATTCCGGCTCCCCGCAAGCGCAAGGCCCGCTCTGGAGCGAGGGACTTATCGTATTTTTAGCAGCGGTAGGTTTCATAGCTGTGCTCACAAGAAAAGGCATTGCCGGCGTCAACATTCATCTGCTCAGATTCATCGCCTTTTACACTGCTGTTATGACCGTCCTGTATTCTGCAATTCCATATAAAACTCCCTGGTGTTTGCTCAGCTTTTTACACGGCCTGATTCTCTTGGCCGCCATCGGCGCGGTCGTTTTAACAAAGCTGGCGTCGAACGTTTTGCCCCGCCTGATTATCTGCTTGATACTTATCACCGCCGGCCTGCACCTGACCTTCCAGGCCTGCCGGGCAGCTTACACATATTCCGCCGACCCGGCCAACCCCTATGTTTACGCCCATTCAACTGCCGATGTCGTTACCATTGCCGGGCGTCTCGAACAAATTGCCCGCATTCACCCCGACGCCCAGAATATGCACATTCAGGTCATCTGCCCCGCCGACGACTATTGGCCGCTCCCCTGGTACTTGCGCGGTTTTACCAGCGTCGGCTACTTCAGATATGTGGACATCAACATACCGGCTGCGCCTGTCATTATTGTTTCTGCAAATCTTGAGGATGTCCTCGCCGAAAAGTTATACGAGCTGCCGCCCGGCGGGCGCAATCTCTACGTCCCTCTTTTTGATAGGTATATGCAGTTGCGCCCCGGCGTATATTTACAAACTTACATAACAAAAGACTT
>CAYXPG010000185.1:0-3479 GCA_964467205.1 uncultured Pirellulales bacterium
ACAAAAGCTGCAAGTAAAAATACAATTCCTGAATTTTTCCACGTTACAGACATATAATTTCTCCTGCCGTTAAATTTTGATGTCCAATATAAAACACCTTCCTATTAAGCATTACCATACTGCTAATCGTTGTTGTTGTCAACTCTTAATTTGTTGTCCCTGCCGGGGAAACAACACTCAGCAGGGCAGTTTAAACACCCTCTTTTGCCGGGGCTTTCCTTTTATTTGGAATTTGATATGATAGTAAGGTATTCTTTGCTGCGAATATGAACAGTTAAATCGAGGTCTTTTGTTATTTATGAAGCAGAACCACGGCAAACTCCATACACTTTTAATTTGTGCGGCACTGGCCCTGGCCGTTATTATTGCTTTTGAACCGGTACGCCATAACGATTTCGTCAACTACGATGACGACCGGTACGTAACCGAAAGCCCCCATATTTATGGCGGCATAACCGCCGACTCGGTCCTCTGGGCGTTTACCGTCCCGCATTATTATATGTATCACCCCCTGACCTCGCTAAGTCATATGCTGGATTGCGAGCTGTTCGGCCTGAATGCCTCCGGGCATCATTTGATGAGTTTATTGTTTCACCTCGCAAATACTTTGCTGCTCTTCGCCGTCCTCAAAAGGATGACCGGCCGGACCTGGCTCAGCGTTTTTGTCGCCGCAGCTTTTGCACTGCATCCGCTGCAGGTTGAGTCTGTTGCCTGGGCCTCCGAGAGAAAGAATGTCCTGAGCACTTTTTTCTGGCTCCTGACGATAGCCGCTTACGTTCGATACTCAGCCCGCCCGGCCGTCGGCAGGTATCTGCTGGTCGTCTTGACTACTGCCTGTGGACTATTGTCTAAACCGACTGTGGTTACTCTGCCGTTTTCTCTGCTGCTGCTGGACTTTTGGCCTTTGCAGCGCATTCGATGGCCGGCAAAAAAGTCACCTGACAATTTGCCCCGGCCAACCTATAAAACCTCCTCCATCTTGCGCTTAATTACTGAGAAAATTCCATTGTTCATCCTCTCGGCAGCTTTGAGTGTAATTACCTACCTCGTTCAAAAATCCGGCGGAGCGGTCAAAACCGGCCAACATCTAACCATAGATATTCGCATAGCCAATGCAGTCGCCTCTTATATCGAATATCTCGGCAAGATTTTTTACCCTCGCCGGCTCGCACCCTTTTATCCCCATCCCGGCGAAACTTTAGGTTTTCTCTGGCCGCTCCTTTGCCTGCTGATACTGGTTGCGGTCTCGGCCGTCGTGATTTATTTGGCCCGGCGACGGCGTTATTTAGCTTTCGGCTGGTTGTGGTATCTCGGACTGCTCGTTCCAGTGCTCGGCCTGATTCAGTCGGGCGGACAGGCCCTGGCCGACCGCTACCTTTATCTGCCGTCTGTCGGAATTTTTATTATCGTCGGTTGGGCGGCAGCCGGGATTTTTGCAAAATACAAAATCACACTGGCAGCAGCAGCCGGCATAATACTTGCCGTCCTTTTGCTCTACACAAGAACGCAGATTCCACACTGGAAAAACAATTATACTTTGTATAGTCACGCCGTTGCCGTAGTCGAGGACAGTCACGTTATGGAAAACAATTTCGGTGACACGCTCCGCAAAAAAGGCCGGCTAAAAGAAGCAATTGAGCACTTTGACAGGGCCATACAGGCCGACCCGAAATATCTAATCGCTTATAATAATAAAGGCAGGGCGTTTCTTGACCTGGACAACGTTGATAAGGCCATCGAGATTTTTAACCAGGCACGCACCATCGATAAAAATCGTTACGACACCTACAATTATTTAGGCCTGGCTTATTCCCAAAAAGACCAGCTCGACTTGGCCGTCCAAAACTATGAAATATCCATTCGCCTCAAACCCGATTACCATCAGGCCCTTAACAATCTTGGCATCGCACTAAAGGCCCAGGGCAAAATCGAACAGGCCGTCGAAAATTGGCAAAAAGCATTAAAAGTAAAACCCGATTATCCCAACGCCCATTACAATTTGGGTTTGGTCAGGGCCAGAGAGGGCAAATACAATAGCGCCGCCGACCATCTTGAAAAGACCATAAAGGCAAAACCTGATTGGCCCGAGGCGCACTATAATCTCGGCGGCATTTATTATCGTATGGGCAAACCCAATTTGGCTGTTGAGCACTGCGCCGAAGCACTGCGATTAAAACCTGATTATTTCAAAGCCGGAATTACACTGGCTCAGACCCTCTTTCAAATGGGGCGGACTCAGCAGGCGCTTGACTGCTGCTACGGAATGCTCCGGACCCAGCCCAACCAGCTTGAAGTCCTCGGTCTCCTTGCCCGGTTTTTAGCTGCCGAAGATGCGAAGTTTCAAAACACCGATGAAGCTGTAAAGTTCGCACGAAGGGCCTGCGACCTTACTGATTATAATCAGCCGGAACTACTGGAGCTGCTGGCCGTCGCTTATGCCGCCACAGGAAAATTCACAGATGCAATACAGACGCTTCAAAAAGCTCTCGAATTGGCCGTCGCTGCCGGAAGGGCCGACCTGGCCGAGCAGCTTCGCAGCCGCCTGCAGCAATACAAAACAGACCGGCAGAAATCTGCGCCATAACTTTTATAAACTTACCCGCATTAATAATGAGTTTAACTGAAGATATAAAATCCGAAGCGCTTGATTTGGGCTTCGACCTTGTCGGCATAACCAACGCAGCGCCGATAGACACCGCCGATGTCAAATTGCTCACCCGCTGGCTCGAAGCCGGCTGCGCAGGCCGGATGAATTATATGCACAGAAATTTCCAAAAGAGAATCAATCCCGCCCAATTGCTCGAAGGCGCCCGGTCGGTAATCTGTCTCGGCCTGAACTATAACCCGCCCAAAACGCAGCCAAAATCGACAGTTACTGACACCCCTATCGGCCGATTAGCTGCCTACGCACAGTATGAAGACTATCACCTCTTTATAAAAAAGCAGCTGCGCAAATTAACTGACTTTATAACCTCAGTCGTCGCCGCGCCCCTTAAATTTAAAGTTTGTGTCGATTCAGCCCCATTAGCCGAAAGGGCACTCGCCCGGCGGGCAGGCCTGGGCTTCATCGGAAAAAACCGCATGCTAATCAATCCCGAACTTGGCCCGCACATCCTACTGGGCGAAATAATAACTTCTCTTAAACTCGAAACTGATAAGCCGCTCGAAAATGCCTGCTCGGATTGTGACAAGTGCATCAATGCCTGCCCGACGAATGCCCTCAGCGCCGAGGGCCGTTTGGATGCACGAAAATGTATCAGCTATTTGACGATTGAATACGAAGGGCAAATATCCCTTGATTTAGCTCGAAAAATGGGCAGCCGGCTTTTCGGCTGCGATGAATGTATATTGGCCTGTCCGTATCACGATGATGCGCCGCTGTGTGCAAACAAACAGTTCAGATTTTACAATGACCGGGCCGGGCTTGATTTGCACAGGATTTTGCATTTGACTCAGGATGAGTTTGATTCTGTTTTCGC
>CAYXPG010000186.1:0-3454 GCA_964467205.1 uncultured Pirellulales bacterium
AAGTCCGGCAGCGGGGCAAATTCAATATCAATACCAGCAGATTTATTTTTAATCAAGCCGTTTTTGTAATCAATTTCAAGTTCGTCGCCGTCACTGATTTTCTCCAGCCCCTGCGGCGATTCAATCAGGTAAAAACCGCAGTTTATGGCGTTTCTATAAAAAATCCTCGCAAAGGATTTTGCGATGACGGTCTGCACCTTCGCTCCTCGGATGGCCCAGACGGCGTGCTCCCTGCTCGAGCCGCAGCCGAAATCCCCGCCGGCAACGATAATATCGCCCGGCTTGACTTTATTTACAAAGTCAGCATCCAAATCTTCAAGACAGTGCCTCGCCAGTTCCATTTCATCATCGGTATTCAGATACCTCGCAGGTATAATCTCATCGGTATTAATGTGATCTCTATTATAAACATGTGCTCTTGACATTTTCTTTCCCTTATCTGTTTTATTAAAGGTTTTTTCTTGGGTCGGCAAGTTTTCCTTCGATAGCGCTTGCGGCAGCGGTCGCAGGGCTTGCCAAATACACTTCGCTTTTGGGATGTCCCATTCTGCCGACAAAATTCCTGTTCGTTGTGCTGACGCATTTTTCTCCTGCCGCCAGGATACCCATAAAACCGCCCAGGCACGCTCCGCAGGTCGGCGCAGCGATTACACAGCCGGCATCGTAAAATACATCGAACAGACCCTCATCGTTGGCCTGCTTCCAGATGACAGGTGTGGCCGGGACAATAAGTGTTCGAATAGCAACAGTTTTGCCTTTAAGTATTTTCGCTGCGATTCGCAAATCTTCAATTCGCCCGTTCGTACAGCTCCCGATATATGCCTGGTCCATCGCTTTGCCTTCGCATCGGCTGACAGGGACACCGCCGCTCGGCAGGTTCGGCAGAGCGACCATCGGCTCAATTGCCGAACAGTCGAACTCTTCCACCGATTCATATTCGGCATCATCATCGGACTCAAAAACAGTGTAATCTTTTTTGTCTTTTAAGTGCTCGTCGAGGTATTCTTTCGTTACGTTGTCGAATCCGATTATTCCGTTTTTGCTGCCTGCCTCGACGGCCATATTTGTCATTGTCATTCTTGCTTCCATCGACATTTCAGCCAGTGCCGGCCCGACAAACTCCACCGCTTTATAGAGTGCCCCACCAACCCCGATGCGCGCAATCACAGCTAAAATGACGTCCTTGCTGTAAACACCGGCGCCGAGTGAGCCGTTAAGTACGATTTTTATCGAGGCCGGGACTTTGAACCATAACTGTCCCGTTGCTATTGCAGCGGCAAGGTCGGTTGAGCCGACACCGGTACTGAACGCCGCAAACGCACCGTAAGTGCAGGTGTGCGAATCACCGCCGACGATTACTTCGCCCGGACGTATATGCCCCTGTTCCGGCAGCAGTGCGTGGCAAACGCCGGCCCTGCCGAGTTTGTAGTAATATTTTATGTTATGCCGTTTTGCCCACTCATCGAGCCGTTTGTGGAGCTCGGCGCTCTTGATGTCCTTGGCCGGCTGAAAATGGTCGGGCGTTACGACAATCTTTTCCACGTCGAAGACCTTATCAATGCCCTTTTCCTTAAGCATTGAAATCGCCGGCGGAGTGGTAACGTCGTGACACATAACCACGTCGAGTTTGGCGTCGATGAGCCGGCCCGGAGAGACCTTCTCTTTGCCGGCCGCCTTCGCCATGATTTTTTCAGTAATAGTCATACCCATTTTTTACTTTTGCCTTTTTACTTTTCACTTCTTTCACAGTTCTGCTTTTAGTTCTGGCTCTTTGCCTTTTTTTGTCGAGACCATTCGGTTGATGGCATCGATGTATGCCTTTGCGCTCGCCTCGATAATGTCGGTTGAGACACCTCGGCCAATAAATATTCGGCCGTCATCTTTGATTTTCACCGTTGCTTCGCCGAGCGCTTCTTTTCCGCCGGTTACAGCCCGTATTGAATAGTTTTCGAGTTTTGGCGACAGGCCCGTTACTACTCTTATCGCCTCATAGGCGGCATCCACCGGACCGTCACCGCAGGCGGCGGCCTGCTTTGTTTTGCCCTTTGTTTTTATTTTGACGCTTGCAGTCGGCAAGGTGCCGGTCCCACTGACTACGTGCAGATATTTCAACTCGTAAATCTGCTCTACGACGCGGATTTCGTCATTGATTATTGCGGCTATATCTTCATCGAAGACCTCTTTTTTCTTATCGGCGATTTCCAGAAACCGCTGATATGCCCGTTCGAGCTCGTCTTCGGTCAGTTTGAAGCCGAGATGCTCGCACCTGTCCGTAAAGCCGTGCCGGCCGGTATGCCTGCCGAGCACCATTCGTGAGCCGCTCAGCCCGATTGTTTCCGGCGTCATAATCTCGTACGTGGTTCTCTCCTTTAATACACCGTCAACGTGAACGCCGGCCTCGTGCGCAAAGGCGTTGGCGCCGACAATCGCCTTGTTCGGCTGGATAACAAAGCCGGTCAGTTGCGAAACGAGCTGGCTGGTACGGTGAATCTGCTTCGTGTTAATATTCGTAGTAAGCACCTTGGTATAGTCTTCCTCGATAAGGAACTTTGGCCTTGTATGTATCGCCATAACGATTTCTTCGAGAGCGGCGTTCCCGGCGCGCTCGCCCATCCCGTTTACGGCGCACTCGATTTGTCGGGCGCCGTTTCGCACGCCTGCTAACGAATTTGCTACAGCCATACCAAGGTCGTTGTGGCAGTGCGTGCTTATTATGCACTTGTCTATGCCGGGCACATCGGAACTGAGTTGCCTTATCATCAACCCATATTCGTACGGCAGAATGTAGCCGACCGTGTCGGGGATGTTTAGCGTTGTAGCGCCGGCTTCTATACAGGCCGTCAAAATTTCGATAAGAAACGGCATTTCACTTCTGCAGGCGTCTTCCGGCGAGAATTCGACGTCATCGGTGAAAGTCTTTGCAAACGCAACCGCCTCGACGGCCATTTTCAGCACTTCGTCACTGGTTTTGTGCAGTTTGTGTTCCATATGAATCGCTGAAGTCGCAATGAAAGTGTGTATGCGTTTCTTTTTCGCCGGCTCGACAGCCTTGGCGGCGGCTTCGATGTCTTCTTTGTTCGCACGTGCCAGCCCTGCTATTGTCGGGCCGGTAACCTGCTCGGCTACCTGCCGGGTGGCCTCGAACTGGGTCGGCGAGGAAACTGGAAAGCCGGCCTCGATGATATCGACGCCCAGAACAGCTAATTGCTGGGCGATTTCGAGCTTTTCAGCGATAGAAAGCGAAGCGCCCGGAGACTGCTCGCCGTCGCGTAAGGTAGTGTCGAAAATTATAATTCTTTCTTTTTTATCAGAAGCTGACATTTGTTTATCTCCAAATTTTTTAGCTTAATCGGTTAATTATGCCAGATTAGAGCTAAATTGCTACGAATTTACGAAAAAAAGCGGATTTGCAAACGAATTTTGTGTAGGGAATTTATAGCGCCTTGCGGCGCAA
>CAYXPG010000187.1:0-3440 GCA_964467205.1 uncultured Pirellulales bacterium
CGTTAGAGACTTTTCCCATTAGATACTTTCTCCCCAAGCGTAATAGTCTCTAACGGGCCGAGGAGTTTGTAGGGGATGCCCCGCCAGGTGATAGTCCTGCCAAAAGCTGAAGAGACAATAAAGATTAGCATCAGCGGCGACCATAGCCAAAATAAAAAGATGTCCGCGGCAGCAGCGAGCTTCATTTTCGGCACATCTTCTTTGAGCAATTTGGCAATCATTTTCTGGCGCAGGATAGCTCTGCCCATCTGGCATACGAAAAAGACGACAGGAACGGCGGCAAAGAGGAGGAGATGTTTTTGCGCAATTAAGGCGGCGTAAATTGCCAGAGCGGCACCTGCCCAAAGGCCCAATACCGAAAAAAAACTGCTGAAGAGGCCGAACCACCAGGTTTTTGGAGCGGTTACGCGTGTGATTAGAAATTGTCTTCTGGCAAATTCAAAAAGCTCATCCCAGGTGTTGGATTGGTATGAGGCCACGATGCAGGCAGGTACAAAGGCCATTTTCAGGTGGGCCTTTTTGACGGCATAGCTAAGGGACAGGTCATCACTTACCGTTTTCGGCCAGATTTTATCAAGGCCGACGTGTCGAAAAACATCAACTTTAATGGCCATAGAGCCGCCCCAGGCCTGATTAAAACGTGTGTTGCCGAGCAATTGGGCAATCTTTGCGTTCATAGCCGATAAGGCCAGGGTGGCAAGGTTGTTCTTTTCGGGTATGAACCAGCGATAGCCGCTGGCGGCACCGTTTTTGGATTTTCGCAATGGGTAAACCATCTGGCTTAGCCAGTCGCTGCGTACACAAATATCGGAATCAGCAAATGCAAGAACCTCGACGTCATCGCCGAGCCTCTCATAGCAGTAGAGTAAATTGTGGATTTTCTGGCTGCAGGCTTGCCCCCGGCCTGCAACGAGGATTTGGACGTCCATGGCCTTTGAGCTTTGGCTGAGCTGGTCTTTTAATCTGCATAACCGGTCATAGGCAGGGTCTGTTTTGTCTGCAACCACAAAACAGAGCAGATAGTTTTCGTAGTCCTGATTAAAAAACGAAGTGATATTTTTTTGGAAAGCCAAATCCCGGCCTTTACAAGGCACAATCAGGGTCGTGCGCGGCCGGTATGTTAAACGCTTCCTTTTGTATTTGGCAAGCACATGGCAATAGTTGCGATACATCTGCAGCGAAAAAGCTATTTGAGCCAGAAGCGCCGCCAGCGCTATATAGTAATACAAATCCCACATTAATCGCTCGACTATTCCACGATAGACGGATATTTAATATTGACTCTTTTGGTCGTTAAATTATCAAATTCTGCGGTGGCTGTCAAGAAATGGAAGCCAGGGGGATTATCGAGTCGATTAGCTGCTCGATGGTGTAGGATTTTGAAAGGTCGATGGAAAGCAGGCAGCCGTGATTGTGCTCGGAGGAGAGGATAATAAGGTTCCGGCCTGCTTTGCACCATCCCGGCTCCTGGGGTTGATGGCCGAGAATGAAAAAATCAACGTCGAGCAGTTCGGCCACTTTATCGAGTTGTGCCTGGGAGTGTTTTCTGCCCCAGGTCAAAAGGTAACCCAAACCCGGTTTGACCACGTCATTGATTTTTAACTGTCTGTCCATAATCTTCCAGTCGAATTTGTTGATGTACCTTCCGGCGGGAAGTGAGTGCGAAATCCATATTCTGTTCTCACATTTGACTGCCAACGGCTGAGAGAAGAGGAACTGCCTTATAGCAAGCTTGACCCGTTCACTTTCCTGCTTGAATTCTCTATTAATTGCCGCCCGCATTGAACGGTTCATTTCTTTGCCGTCTTTCATCACCCTGATGTCACTTATAAAAGCGGTGTCGTGATTTGACATAATGATATGTACTCGGTCGGGGAAATCTAATTTATACCGTGCAACGTCGAATAGCAGTTTGTATGAGAGACACCCGCCTTGAGAGTCCTGTGGTCCTCCGTGAATAATTTCCTGCAGGACGACGTGTCTGTCGGGGTTATGAGCCAGGTCGGCAAAAGTAACCGTTCTTTCAAAATTTCGCCGATGTCCGTGAATGTCGCCAGCTACAATCAGTTGGGCGTCGGCGGGCAGGCAGATTAAATTTCCCCGCCGAAATCTGTCAGCGGCATTGGCCTTGACAGCACTATTTAACAAATCAATTACTTCCTGAGGCATTTTTGCTTGGTTTTATCCTGCCGCCGAATATACTGTGTATCATCAGGTCGAGTCTTGTTATGACCGTCATCATATTAAGCGGTCGCTTCGCAGGGTCCTCTTTTACACAATCCATTACCAGCTTTGAGACTCCCACGGGAATTTGCTTTTTTAATTTGTGAGGTGCCCGAAATTCCTGTGGTATTGCCAGGCCTACTTTGTCCTTTTTTGGAATCAAAGTCGGCACGGTATGGCCGGTAAGTGCCCAGTACATAGTCGCTCCGAGATTGAATATGTCGGTTTTGGGACCGAGAGGTTTGCGCCTGACCTGCTCAGGAGCGATGTAATCCGGGGTGCCCTGAATACGCTGCTTTGTTGTTCCGATTTTGCAGCTCTGGCCAAGGTCGATTATTCTAATTGCACCGGTTTTACTCAATAGTATATTGTTTGGTTTGATATCGCAGTGGACAAATCCCTGATGATGCATAGCATTCAGGCCGTCAGCGACCATTCTCAAAACAAGCAAAACATCAACCAGGCTCAAAGTCGGTCCATCTTCGAGAGACTGGCCGTCAAACATCTCCATAGAAAGCAGTATTTCTTTTACTTTGAAGATGCCGCGGATTTTTTCCAGTTTGTGGCATTTGCGGACATAGGGATGGTCTATGCGCCTGGCCACTTTATATTCGGTCTCCATCTGCTCGAAGATTCTCGAATCTTCCGGCCTTTCATATATGGCACGTTTGAGGGCGACCTCTTCTCCGTTCTGGTCGTCTGTCGCCAGGTAGATTGTGCTGCGCGCACCGGTTCCAATACGCTTGATTATTCTAAAGCCGCCGACATTTAGTATATTATCAGCCATATTTCCTAAAATAGCCCGATAATTGTAAATCTACTTATTTTACTATACTTTAGTAAGATGCGCTAAAGTTGTCTTCTGTTCCGTTAATTTTGCATTTTTGCGGCAGAATCGCTATCACAGCTTAAAGCCGGTCCTGTACAGAATCACAAAGCAACTCAATTCGAACCTTGCGAATCAAGCATTTTGTAATATAATCGGCTTTTTGTCCGGTATTGTAGTAATTTTTTGCGTTTTTCGAGAGAAAAAAATGGTGCTTGACAAAATTTTTGAAATTTGGATAATGCTCTAAATAATCCGGCTGAAAATGCTTTTTGGAACATCAAGGTTTTCGGATTGACCTGATTGGTTGGGATTCCCCGATAGCTCAACTGGTAGAGCGAGCGGCTGTTAACCGCTAGGTTGTAGGTTCGAGTCCTACTCGGGGAGATTT
>CAYXPG010000188.1:0-3397 GCA_964467205.1 uncultured Pirellulales bacterium
CCGGCTCAGGCAGTACCACCACCGTTGCAGCCGAGGTATGGATTCTGCCCTGTGATTCGGTTTCCGGCACACGCTGGACCCGATGTCCGCCGGCCTCATACCCCAGTTCAGACCATACACCTTCTCCCTTAACGCCGAATATAACTTCTCGAAAACCGCCCATTTCCGTCGGGTTAAAGGTAAGCTGCTCGATTTTCCATTTCCGGTTCTCTGCGTATCTTACATACATATTGTAAAGGTCCCGCGCAAAAAGCGCCGCCTCTTCTCCGCCGGTCCCCGACCGTATTTCCATTATCACCGAATCGACGCCCATCTCGTCGGCCATTACCAGCGCGTTTCGGATTTCATCAAGCAGAGCACCCTTTTTACTTTCCAGTTGGCTGATTTCTTCTTTCGCCAAAGCTTTTAATTCTTCCTCGGCGCCAGTATCCTCTAAAATATCTTTAGCGTCTTTAATGCCGGCTAATGTCTTCTTATATTCGCGGTATCTTGTAACGATTGATTTTAGCTTACCCTGTTCCTTCGATAGCACAATCAGTTTGGCTGAATCGGCGGCGATTGCCGTATCTGAAAGCTGTTTGTTGATTTCGCCGTAGCGCCCGTCGAGTTCGTCGAGTTTTGCCAGAAGGCTGTCTTTTCTTTCAGCCATTATTTTGTTCCTCTGAAAACAAAAAACAGCGGATAGCGTATAGCCTTTGGTTTTCTCTTCCTGTCCGCTATACGCTATCCGCTATACGCTAAAGCACAGCTATTGGTCTTTTTTGCTCTTCTTGAGGTAATCTGTACCGTATTTCTTTTGGAACCGCTCTATTCGCCCCGCAGTATCGACAAATTTCTGCTTGCCCGTATAGAATGGATGGCACACCGAGCAGATTTCTGCATGGATTTCCTTTATCGTGCTGCGGGTCTCGAAGGTATTGCCGCAGCCGCAGTGAACAATCACCTTGTTGTATTCCGGATGTATGTCTTTTTTCATAGCTAACTTACTCCCAAAACCTAAAAGTACATTTTAACAATCTCAGTATCTAATTCAACATAAATTTTCTGTAGTTATCAAAAGTACATTTTGCTTCTTTATTGCCGAAAAGGAGCCGAAACCACACAAAAAACCTGCCAATATACGTTGCGCAGAAGTAAAATTCGAGTATTATTGGACGAAGAGAAAACCACCATGACCTGATTTTGTCTCAAACCCGGGCTCACAGTCCAAAAATATCACTTTTTTCAGAAAATTACAAAAGATTTGTTTGTTTACCTTCGATAGTAGTGTTTAGAAAGATGTGTTTTTTTTTGCCGGATATGGAGGCAGGATAATGCGAGTCAGCTATGTTGTTTCTTCGATGGTGTTTTGGTGGCGTGAAAACCACTTATCTTTTGAGCAGGAATGCCAGTTCTTAAAGTTGATGGGTTTCGGCGTGGAGTTGTGGCCCAATATAAAGGACCAGAACGAGTGCCGTTACGAAAGACGCAACTGGTCCAGGCTCATCAGTGCCACTGAGGAAATGCTGGTAGTGATGAGGTCACGCGATGATGGACCGACCTTAGAGCACTGGGATGAACAAATCGAGTGTGCAAAGCTGCTGGGTGCCAATATCGTAACCAGTTTACGGAGTCTGGGCATTCCCGACGGCCCGGAGCTTGACGGCTGTGGGCTCGTCGAAGAGGTGGTCAGACTTGCCGACAAACATAAAGTCAAATTGTGCCTCGAAACAGGCACTTTGCCCATAGTCAAGGCGGTTGGAAAGAAGTTTGACTCTATTTGGTACTGCCTTGATACCGGCTATGCCAATCTGGACCCGCAATTTTCATTTAAGGAGTATGTTGACGAGCTGGCGCCAAGGGTGGCACATTTGCATCTGACCGATAATTACGGCCAGACCGACGACCATGAACCGCCCGGTTTGCGTGGCGGTATATCACGACAGGAGTGGGACTATTTGTTGAGCGCTTTGGACAAATATGACAATGAGGTAATTGGTTCGCTTGAGATGTGTCCTGCTATGCCTGCGGTAATGATACGACAGGCAAGCGAGTTTTTATTTGACCGTCTCCAGTGGCCCAATCGGCCCCAAAAACAGCCCGGTAATGCCGGCGTAATGTATAATCCTGTATAATATAGACATAAAGCTGCAGTCGCTTCGAATTTATCGGCGCCGTCATCTCAAACTCACAATACACAGAAACCTCAATTGTCCGATTCACCCCAAATAAAAAAGCGAGGAAAGAAAATAGACTTTCCTCGCCGTTTTTTATTGTCTTCTTCAGCAGTCAGCCCCGAAACGCCATTTGTCTGCAGATGTGTTGTCGCTGCAGCTATTTAGAAGCCGTATATTGGTTTTAGCTCATCACCCGTGGGCAAATGGTCGTAATACTCGCCTCTTGGGCCGACATAGCCGACTCCCTGCCTGCTCAGTCTTACCTGGCTGATAGAACCGTTACTGTTGGTTATATTGACTGTAACGGTGTTTATTTCCTGGCGCAGGGCGGCTCTTTCGGCTGCGGCCTTTTTCTTGTCTTGTTCGCTGCCAATCATATAGCCGGCGCCACCGCCAATTGCTGCTCCTATCAAAGTTGATTCCGTGTCCCGGCCTGCCAACTGACCGATTCCGGCGCCGGCCAGAGAACCGATAGCAGCGCCAGTACCGGCATCGCTCTCACAGCCGGCCAAAAATGCCAAACCAATACTCAATACAAACACAATCAAAATTGTTACTACACCTTTAATAATCATTTTTACACCTCTATCAATTATATATTGAGAAACCAACTTAATGTTCATTAATACGCTCTATTTATTTATACCTCGTCAGACAAAATAATCAAGTCAAAATCATTTGGCCTTGTAAATATAAATTTTGGCGGTTATATTCTTATCGGCCTATTTATATTAAAACCTTAAGGGGACCCAAATGAAACCTAAACTCATAGTCGTTGGCGCCGCCGGTCGAATGGGCCGCCGAATACTTTCACTAT
Source organism: uncultured Pirellulales bacterium (assembly GCA_964467205.1). Taxonomy (GTDB): domain Bacteria; phylum Planctomycetota; class Phycisphaerae; order Sedimentisphaerales; family Anaerobacaceae; genus CAYXPG01. The sequence continues at coordinate 2,974 of CAYXPG010000188.1, forward strand.
GTATAGACGCTGGCCGGTTCGATATTATTGCAGCTGTCGAAGAGCAAAATCACCCCGATTTCGGCAAAGATGCGGGGCTTATCGCATCATCAGCCCCCCTTAATGTTAATATAGGCAATCTCTATCCCGCCGGTGCAGATGTGGTAATTGACTTCTCGAGCCCTGCTGCAGCGGATAAAACCATTGACTATTGCCTTGGAGATGGCGCTGCTCTGGTTTTGGGCACTACCGGCCTGGCCAAAGAGCAATTAGCGAAAATAAAGGCCGCCGCCGAAAAAATCCCCGTTATTTATGGGACCAATATGAGCGTCGGGATGAACGTTTTATTCTCTCTTGTAGGCAAAACCGCATCAATGCTGGGCGAAGAATATGATATTGAGATAATTGAGCAGCACCACCGCTTCAAAAAGGACGCTCCAAGCGG
>CAYXPG010000189.1:0-2021 GCA_964467205.1 uncultured Pirellulales bacterium
AAAACGAGGATTTTGCCCAAAAACAAACCCAATTCAAACCCAATCAAACCCAATTTAAAACCTGCATCGCAAAGCGATTTCAACAAAATAATCTTACACAAGCTCTCCAAACAGCGTCAAAGGACTGGTTTTTGTAATTTTCACCCTTGTAAACCCCCCTGCCAAACTCCTCGGCCCATTAAATACCACTATCCAATCCTCAGCGGTCCTGCCGACCAATTGTGGCCGATTATCGCCATTATCAGTGCCCAAATGAGGCTTTTTACTCAAGCCCTCAACCAATACCCTAACCGTTTTACCAGAGAATTCCCTGCCAAGTTCATCGCTTATTTTCTCCTGCACCGCCAAAAGCTCATAATTGCGTTGTTTCTTGACTTCCTGCGGCACAGTATCCTGCAATCTTTTTTCGCCGACAGTCCCCGGCCTGGGCGAATATTTGAAAACAAAGCAATTTTTATATCTTACTGTCTTTACTAACTTTACAGTTGCCTGAAAGTCCGTTTCAGTTTCCCCGGGAAAGCCCACAATAAAATCGCCTGCAATTACAATCCCCTCCACAACATCTCTGGCCGTCTCCAGCATTTCCAAGTATTGTTCGGCTGTATAGTTACGATTCATAGCTTTTAGGATTTTGTCCGAGCCGCTTTGTGCCGGTATATGCAGATAGTTACAGACTTTCGGCAAATCCGCCATAGCTTTTAGTATTTCGTTATAAAACTCCTCTGCCGGGTAACTTGTAACAAATCTAATCCATTCAATTCCTTCGATTTCGCCTGCCAGATAAAGCAAATCCGCCAGGCAATAAGTCTTTTCCCCTGCTGTATATTGATACGAATTTACCCTCTGGCCTAACAACGTAATCATTTTCACCCCGTTATCAGCCAATTCCTTTATCTGTTCGATAATGGTATTTGGGGCTCTGCTGACTTGGGGCCCGCGTACGTAAGGCACAATACAATATGAGCAGAATTTATTACAGCCGCGCATCACCCGCACATAGGCCTGCCCCGGTATCTGCTTGTCGGCACTGTTATAAACCGATTCGAAATCCTCCAACGCCTGATTTTGGGGCGATTCGGTGTGGATTTTTTCCGTTACAGCTATGGTTTTTTTCTTCTGTTGCAGCACTTTCGTTACAATCTCTGTGATTTGTGGAATCTGGGCCGGGCCGCAAACGATATCGACTGCATCGTGCCGGAGTAATTCTTCGCCGAGCCTCTGCGCCATACAGCCGATTACTCCTACGACTAAATCAGGCCTATCTTCCTTGATGTGTTTGAGATGACCGAGATGTGAAAGAACCCTGTCTTCTGCGTGCCGGCGAACCGAACAGGTATTTATCAAAACGACATCGGCCTGCTTAACACCGTCGGCAAGACAAAATCCGGCTTTTTTAAGTGCAGCGGTAACCAAAGCCGTATCGAGCTTATTCATCTGACAGCCGAAACTTTTAATATGTACGGTTTTAGCGCTCATAAGTAGCTATATATACGACATCCGGACGGCAAAATCAATACCGGCAGGCCAATTGGCTCTTTGGGGATGAAGGCTGCAATAAATTCTGCCTTTAATATTGCTTGACGCTATTATTGGTGAGGTTATAATCGGCGCTGTGTTTGAAATGAATTCAATCTGAAACATTAAATTTAGAGAGGTGCGATTATGGCAGAGGTTCATCGCAGAGAATGGTCACAGGGCAATAGTGGGCCGCCATTCGGTACTAATATCACGTTTAACCCGAAGTGGCTGAGCTGGCTGATACCGCTTGTTGTGGTGTTGTGGCTTTTGTCGGGGATATATATTGTTCGGCCTGATGAGCAGGGAGTGGTGCGGCGTTTTGGCAAGGCGATTGCCGTGACGGAACCGGGGCCGCATTACCATTGGCCGCGGCCGATTGAAGTGGCCGATAAGGTCAAGGTAAAAAAGGTACGACGAATGGAGGTTGGCTTTAGAACGATTAGTTCCGGTCTGCCGGCCCGGTACAAATTTATACCGGCTGAATCGCTGATGCTTACCGGCGA
>CAYXPG010000189.1:2121-3389 GCA_964467205.1 uncultured Pirellulales bacterium
GGTGTAAAGGTTGTGGTAGTGAAACTGCAGACGATCCGTCCTCCGAAAGAGGTGGAGAGGGCGTTTAGTGACGTTGTAAGCGCCAAGGAAGATAAAGAGCGTTTAGTCAAGGAAGCCGACGGCTATCGTGAGGATTTACTGCCGAAAGCAAGAGGCAAAGCAGTGAGCATAATCAGGGGGGCAGAGGCATATAAAGAAGAGCGGATAAAACGCGCACAGGGTGACGCCGACAGATTCCTGGCGGTTCTGAAAGAGTATGAAAAGGCAAAGGATGTGACCCGCAAGCGATTGTATCTCGAGACTATGGAGAAGATTCTGCCTGGTATTCGCAAATTCGTAATCGACAGTGAGGTCGGCGGGAATCTGCTGCAGTTCCTTCCGCTCGAAAAAGGAGGTGCAAAATGAGAACGAATATTACAGTTGCAATTGTTCTGGTATTGTTGGTTGGCGTTGTTTTGTCAGGGGCGCTTTTTACAATTGACGAAACTGAGCAGGCGATTATCACACAATTGGGTAAATACGTCAGGACGGTAAGTGAGCCGGGTCTGAACTTTAAGGTTCCTTTCCTTCAAAGCGTGCACAAGTTCGAGGACAGGGTTCTGGAGTATGATGCGGCGGCGGCACCTGTGATAACCAGCGACAAGAAACACCTTGTTATCGACAACTATGCGAGGTGGAAAATAGTCGACCCTCTGAAGCTTTACCAGACTGTGCGTGATGAATCCGGGGCGCAGGCCAGACTGGATGATATAGTCTTTTCAGAGTTACGCGAGGAGGTTGCACGCCATACGCTGACGGAAATTATCTCTGTAAATCGCGAGACGATAATGGAAAAGGTGCATAAGCAGTGTGATGAGAAGGCAAGGGAATACGGTATTGAAGTGATAGATGTGCGTATAAAACGAGCTGATTTACCGTCCGAGGTTGCCCGCTCTGTATATGCGAGAATGAAGGCCGAAAGAGAAAGGATTGCCAAAAAGTATCGCAGTGAAGGTGAAGAAGAAGCGGTGAAAATCAGGGCCACCACCGATAAGGTAAAAACGATTCTGCTCGCGGAGGCTTACAGAGAAGCTGAGAAAGTCAGGGGCGAAGGCGACGCAGGGGCAATTACGATATATGCAGAGGCATTTGAGAAAGACCCTGAGTTTTATGCGTTCATCAGGACGTTAGAGGCATATGAGAGATCGTTAGGGCGCGATACTACGGTTATTCTGCCGAGCGATTCGGAGTTTTTCCAGTACCTGAATCCACCGACAAAATAAAAGTTT
>CAYXPG010000190.1:0-3352 GCA_964467205.1 uncultured Pirellulales bacterium
GCCCAATGTATTGCTCTTTGCTTAATATATAACCGGGGATGGACTATTCAAGGGATATTTTGACATGCTGAAAATCAGTTGTTGTATGACTTTTTAGTCAACGGTCAATTTTGATACAGCAGAATTTGGATATTTTTATTGTCTCGCCAATGCCGCAATGCTTACCGGTGTCAGAAAATGCCTGGAATTCGCAGCTTTAATATCTTATTATGGATTAAACACAAAATTTTGGTAATTACAAGATAGAGAACGATAGTAATTTCGCACAGGAGGTTTCAAATGAAAACGCATAAGGTTGGCATAGTCGGTTTCGGCTGGGTGGCCGGAGCGCATCTGAAATCTTTCGCGGAGATTCCCGATTTCGAGCCGGTTGCAATCATGTCCAGGAGAAAACTCGACCCGGCGCAGATAGAGGCTGAATATGGAGTTCAGGTGAAAATCTACAATGATTACGACAAATTTTTAAAAGATAAGAATATAGATATTGTCGACATCTGCACTCCCCATCCGTTTCACGCTGAACAGACAGTCAAAGCGGCCAACGCGGGAAAGAACCTGGTGATCGAGAAGCCGATCGCGCTCAGTTTCGAGGACGCGGTTAGGATGCTCGAGGCGGTAGAGAAAAACGGGGTGATGACCTCTGTCTGTTTCGAGGCCCGTTTCATCAACGTGGCCAGGGTGATGAAATCGATAATCGGCCAGGGCCTGATCGGCGATATCTACTATGCCGAGTGCGATTATTTCCACGGGATCGGCCCCTGGTACAAGCAGTTCGAATGGAACGTGAAAAAGGGCATGGGCGGCAGTTCCCTTCTTACTGCAGGCTGTCATTCACTGGATATGATGCTCTGGCTGGTGGGCGATCAAGTCGACGAGGTGTTTTCCTATTCGACCAGAAACCCGCACGAGGCTTATAGCCCTTACGAATACGACACCACCTCGGTTACGATGCTGAAATTCAAGAACGGCCGGACCCTGGGCAAGGTGGCCTCGGTCACCGACTGCATGCAGCCCTATGTGTTCAACATGAACATGGTCGGCTCGCACGGCTCGCTGAAAAACGATCTTTTTTACAGCAAGAAAATAGACGGCCTGGACGATTGGACCAAAATGGACGTCCAGCTTGTGGACAGCGGCGACGTGGCTCACCACCCATACAAGGAACAGTTTACCTATTATGCTGAATGCCTGAGCCAGGGAAAGCACGGCCACAACAGCCTGGAAAACGCATTCGAGACCCATAGGGCTATTTTCGCAGCAGACAAGTCCGCCGAAACAGGCAGGCCGGTAAGTGTGAGCGAATTCACACGTTGACCGATTACCTGTTTAAAGGCAAAAGAGTTAATAGTGTTTGCCTGCAATCTTCCGCTTAAGGAAGAAAATAATGGCATATTACTCATTGATAAATTATAATCGGTTCCATTAGAGCGCCTCTGGATGACGCTATTCGCCGGTTATTCGATCAAACATCTACAGTTATCACCGATAAACGGACGTAGCCCGGTGGATACATTACTTTTTTTTACGCAAAAAGCATAGGTGGCTTATACTGCGAAATTTGCTATGCTAAGGGTTTTATACAGAACAATATAATCCTATGTTAGGCTCATCAACTTATAAAAAAGGAGAAGAACAATGAGTGGAGAAAAAAAATTAACAACCGCGGCCGGCATTCCGGTATCTGATAATCAGACATCTCTCACAGCCGGAGAAAGAGGGCCGACATTACTGCAGGACCATTATTTGCTTGAGAAACTCGCCCATTTCAACCGGGAAAGAATCCCCGAGCGCGTTGTTCATGCTAAGGCGGCAGGTGCTCATGGCACTTTTACCGTCACTAAAGACATCACCAAATATACTAAAGCGAATATCTTCTCTGAAGTTGGCAAAAAGACCGCCGTATTTGGCCGATTCTCAACCGTTGCTGGAGAAAAAGGCTCTGCTGACACAGTTCGTGATGTTCGAGGTTTCGCTCTGAAATTCTACACGGAAGAAGGCAACTGGGATATGGTCGGTAACAATACACCAACCTTTTTCATCCGTGACGCCATCAAATTTCCTGATTTTATTCATACCCAGAAACGGGACCCCAGGACAAATACGAAGAAGGATACTATGCAATGGGATTTCTGGTCACAGGTTCCAGAAGCACTACACCAGGTAACCATACTGTTCTCAGACCGTGGCATTCCTAAGGGTATCCCGTATATGAATGGATACGGTAGCCATACCTATAGCTTTATTAATGCAAAGAACGAGCGATTCTGGGTTAAGTTCCATTTCAAAACCCAACAAAGCATCCAATGCATCAGACAGGAGGAGGCTGACAAGCTCGTTGGACAGGATCCGGATTATCACGCCAAGCAGTTGTTTGAGGCGATAGAAAAAGGAGAATATCCGAAGTGGATTTTCTCCATTCAGGTTATGCCCGAGAAGGAGGCCGAAAACTATCGCTGGAATCCCTTCGATCTCACGAAAGTATGGCCTCATGGAGATTATCCATTGATCGAGGTTGGTGTGCTCGAGCTGAACAAGAATCCAGAGAACTACTTCGCTGAAGTTGAGCAGTCTGCTTTCTCTCCGGCAAATGTTGTTCCCGGCATTTCATTCTCGCCCTGCAAGATGCTCCAGGCAAGGATCTTCGCCTATGCAGATGCTCACCGATACCGCCTCGGTGTCAACTTCGAGAGGCTACCTATTAACCGTCCGCGTGCTGCCAAAGTGAACAACTATCAGCGTGATGGGAAGATGAGATTCGACGATAACGGTGGAGCATCACCGAACTATGAACCAAACAGCTTCGGCGGCCCCAAAGCGGATCCCGCCTATAAAGAGCCACCTCTCAAGATCTCCGGTGATGCTGACTGGTACGAACAGAAACGTGGAGTGGATGATGATTACATCCAGCCGGGCAACCTTTACCGTCTAATGCCGCCTGACGAACAGCAGCGGCTGATTAAGAACATCGTCGGTACATTAGGAAAAGCTCCTAAGGATATTCAGAAGAAAATGGTTGAACATTTCCGCAGAGCCGATCAGTCCTACGGGGACGGTATCGCACAAGGATTAGGACTATCCTGATGTAAGTCAGCATAACAACTGCATCCACTCGGACATGGTAAAGCGCCCCACACTTTACCATGCTGGTGATGCATACCGTTAGGCTGCGCCTCTAGACTGAGTAAGACGAATCGCGTGCAATGTTTAGTCTCCGGGATTCAAGTACCTAGCCTGGATTATTCATAAATTGTTCAGAAGGTATCTATTTTCAGAATCTTTGATAGCGTGGATGCATCAATGATTACGCTGTTTCCAGTTCACAGCCCCCGTAGGGACACGGCGCGCCGTGTCC
>CAYXPG010000191.1:0-3348 GCA_964467205.1 uncultured Pirellulales bacterium
AGAGATTTTGGAAGCCGGATGATATTTTTGAAGTTAAATGTCCCGGATGCGGCCAGGCTATAGAGTTTTTCAAGGATGAGCCGAAACTTAAATGCCGCAAATGCGGGCAAATGGTGATTAATCCGAAGATAGACTTCGGCTGTGCCGAATGGTGCAAATATGCTGAGCAATGCCTGGGTATTGTGAAAAAACCGAGCAATAAAAAGGAGCAATAATAAAACTGAAATTAACAGTGGATTTGTAAAAATATGATTTGGTAAAATCGGCTATTGAATATATATGCAGATATAGCTGAAAAATGAAAGGGGAAAATTATGTTTTGCTATCAGTGTGAACAGACGGCGGGCGGTACGGGATGTACGAAAGTTGGGGTTTGCGGAAAAGACCAGGACATTTTGAGTCTGCAGGATACGCTTATCTTCGCTCTCAAAGGTATTGCCGCTTATGCGTATCACGCGCGTGAACTCGGTCAAAAAGACGAGCAGGTCGATGCATTTATGCACGAGGCATTGTTCTCAACATTGACAAACGTTGATTTTGACCTGGCTCGTTACCTGGGTCTGGTACTAAAGGCCGGCGAGATGAATTTTCGTGTTATGGAGATGCTCAACAATGCAAACACATCAAGATTTGGCAATCCTACACCGGTGACGGTGTCAAGAGGAACCAAGGCAGGGCCGGGAATTGTTGTTACCGGCCATGATTTGCTTGACCTCTATGAATTGCTAAAACAAACCGAGGGCAAGGGTGTTAATATCTATACTCACGGCGAGATGCTGCCGGCTCACGGCTATCCGGAGCTGAGAAAATTTAAGCATCTTGTCGGCAATTACGGGACAGCGTGGCAGAACCAGCGAAAAGAGTTTAATGATTTCAGCGGTGCGATTTTAGTAACGACCAACTGTGTTATGATACCAAAAGACCCTTACAAGGACAGAATGTTTACCTGCGGTATAGCCGGTGTCGCAGGTGTAAAGCACATCAAAGGTCGTGATTTCAGCGAGGTAATTAAAAAGGCCTTGTCCGGGCCGCCGCTGCCTGAAAATCCGCAGGGCACTTTGAGCACAGGATTCCATTATACGGCCGTACTCGGCCTGGCGGAAAAAATAGTCGAGGCGGTAAAGGCAGGCAAGATTCGGCATTTCTTCTTTATCGGCGGCTGTGACGGCGCCAGGCCCGGACGCAATTACTATACCGAGTTTGCCGAGAAGGTGCCGGACGACTGCGTGATATTGACCGCAGGGTGCGGAAAATATCGATTAAATGCGCTTGACTACGGTGATATTGACGGGATTCCGCGTTTGCTCGATACAGGCCAGTGCAATGACTGCTATTCGGCGATTAAAATTGCATTGGCGCTCGCCGAGGCATTTGATTGCGGTGTGAACGATTTGCCTCTTTCACTCGTAGTCTCATGGTATGAGCAGAAGGCGGTGGCGATTTTACTGACGCTGCTGCATTTGGGGATAAAGAACATAAAGCTTGGTCCGAGCCTGCCGGCTTTTTTCAGTCCGAATGTACTGAATATACTCATCGAGAAATTTAATATCAGCTTAATCGGCAATGTCGATGAAGATATGGCTGCGATGCTTAAGTAAAATATAATTGAAAGAGAACATCAAAATGGTGTTGCGAAACATAGTAAAAATAGATGAGGAAAAATGCGACGGGTGCGGTTTGTGTGTCAATGCCTGCGCCGAAGGCGCAATAAAGATAATCGACGGCAAGGCAAAGCTCGTCAGTGAGATTTATTGTGACGGGCTCGGCGCCTGTATCGGGCAGTGTCCCCAGGATGCTATAACGATTGAAAAGCGAGAGGCGGATGAATTCGATGAGCAGGCGACAAAAAAGCACCTGGCCAAAGAGAAAGATGCTCAACCACAAAGTGATTTTGTCTGTCCGGGGATGATGGCCCAAAAGCTGCGAGAAAAGGCCGATACAGACAAATCAGATACCGCAGAGGTCTCGTCGCAGTTGAGTCATTGGCCGGTACAGTTAAAGCTGGTTTCTCCAAATGCTCCATATTTTGCCAATGCCGATTTGCTGCTGGTTGCGGATTGCGTGCCGTTTGCAATGGGTGATTTTCACAATAAATTCCTGAAAGACCGCAGTATCGTCGTTGGCTGTCCGAAACTCGACGACAGCGAATTTTATATCGAAAAACTGGCGACAATTTTGAAAGCCAATAAGCCCAAAAGTCTGACGGTTGTCCATATGGAAGTGCCGTGCTGTTTCGGGCTGACCCACATCGCACACAAGGCAATAACAATTAGCGGGGTGAAAATGCCGTTTGAAGATGTTACAATAGATTTACAAGGCAATGTCAGTAAAACAGATACTATTTGCGTTTGAGGGTTGACTCAAGTAAACACAGCATCGGGGAAAACTCGGAGCATAAAAGGGCAAAAAATGGAAAGAAAAGTGGTTGTGATAGGAATTGGTTCTGTCGGTAGTACCTACATCTATGCATTAATGCATACCGGCCTTGCAAGAGAAATTGTACTGATTAGCCGTGACCAAAAGCGCGTTAAAGGGGAAGTTATGGACCTCGAACACGGCTCGTTTTTCGTTCCTCCTGTAAAAATTCGTCCGGGTGATTATTCTGACTGTGTTGATGCGAACTTGATTGTTGTTACGGCCGGCGCCAAACAAATGCCGGGTCAGTCCCGCACTGTGTTGGTCCAGCGCAATGTTGACATTGTTAAATCAATTTGTGATGAAATAAAAAAATACGATTCTGATGCCGTTCTCCTTATGGTGGCAAATCCGGTGGATGCATTAACCCAGGTGGCTTTAAATCGGCTCCGTTGGCCTCGCGAGCGTGTTATCGGTTCAGGAACCGTTCTTGACAGCGCTCGTTTTCGGTCTATGCTAAGTCGGCATTGCGGTGTCGATACGCGAAACGTTCACGCTTACATTCTCGGCGAGCACGGTGACAGCGAAGTCGCCGCCTGGAGTATGACACACGTCGCTGGTATTCCTATGAAGAACTATTGTGCCATCTGCCGGGGTTGCGATTCTAAAAAGGAACATGAAAATATTGTCCACCGCGTTCGGGATTCAGCCTATCATATTATCGACTACAAAGGCTCTACCTATTATGCTATTGGTCTGGCTCTGACCCGTATCTCCGGGGCAATTTTGCGGGATGAACACAGCATATTAACGGTCTCATTGCTGCTGCAGGGCGAATACGATATTGATAATATCTGTCTTAGTGTCCCGTGTGTTGTCGGGAAAACCGGGGTTGAGCGTATTATAACGGCCTCACTTTCTGAGAACGAACAGCTCGCCCTTAAGGCCTCGGCTGAAACACTTCAAAAGATATTAGATGATATAAAGACTTAG
>CAYXPG010000192.1:0-3329 GCA_964467205.1 uncultured Pirellulales bacterium
AATACCAGCATCAGCATTGTTTACGATGCCATCAGGGACAGCAATGTGCTTGATGTAAACAACGTTGCCGATGCGAACAACAGCGTTGTTGACTGCGGCGGTGGTCCTGGTGATGCCGATCCCAACTGGTCGCTGCTGAGAGAGCGGATTTCGCTTGCGGCGTGGTTTACGCTCGATAGTATCCACACCAGTAATCAATATCTGATTACCAAGGGTCACAGCTATCAAATTACGAGTAGTGGCACAAACGATGGAATTCGGGTCTATATGGAAGAATTGAGTGATGAAACCGTAAGCACCGCCGCCCCAACAATGGACGGTGATTGGCATCACTTAGCAACAACCTATGATTCGATTGCAAAGGAAAGGAAGTTGTATATTGACGGCCAAGAGGTTAATAGTGACACACCATCCGATCTGCTTGATATCCACACCGAGGCGCTTGTAATCGGCGGCAGACTTGATCCCGAGTTCATTCAGAGAGGATGGCAAGGTCGTATTGACGACGTTCGTCTCTATGATGATGTGCTGACTCATGAAGAGGTTGTGCACCTGGCTGGTTATACCAGCCCTGCGTATTTCAATGTATACTCGCCTGCTAATTTGACTGACGCGGGCGACCCGTGCAACTATCGGTTTGTCAACTACAAGGACTTCGATATCCTTGCGGACGGCTGGCTTACGGATACATATTGGCCGTAATTGGTTTAGATGCGAGGCTTGATTATACTCGGCCTTTGAATAAGCACCATTTCGGGGCCTGTACTTGAGGGTACAGGCCCCGGTTGTTTTCGTGCATATTCTTCTCTGAAAAACGTAAGGTTGTAATTAGTTATGAACCACTCTTTCGGCGCCTCATAAAAATGCTGCTGGATTTACTGTTAACTTACAACCCCCAGAATGCAGCAACCGCTTTTTCTGTTCTTCCGGCCTGCTCATTTAAAAAATGTCTTTGCGACGGCGCAGTTCCGCGAAGACCTCCACCTCCGAGGCCCCGCTCATATTAAGCGCACTTTTCATCTCGGCCGTATCGCAGCGCAAAAACGGATTGGTTGTCCTCTCCTGCAATATCGTTGAGTGAGCTGCTTGCCCGCCCCGGCTTTGGGCCTTTCTGATTTGCTCAAGACGCTCTTTGAGCGTTTGATTATCCGGCTCAATATTCAGAGCAAATTCATAGTTTTCCAGTGTATAATTATGCCCGCAATACACTTTTGTCTCATCGGGCAAAGCGGCCAATCTAAGCAGAGAATGCAGCATCGTTTCCGCATCGCATTCAAATATTCTGCCGCATCCTCCCGCGAACAATGTATCGCCCGTCCAGAGAATCCCACTTACATTATTGCTCGCACCCCGAATATAATAACAGACTGATGTGCGCGTATGGCCCGGCGTGGCAATGACCTCTACCTTTGTATTACCAATTGTTACAACCTCTCCATCCTCGACAACACGGTCAATGCCCGGTATCCTTTGTTTATCGGGGCCGATGACTTTGCAGCCGGCCGCCTTTTTCAGCTCTGAATTTGCGCCGATGTGGTCCCAGTGATGATGGGTGGCGAAAATCTCCGTAAGATTAAGCCCGCGTTTTTTTAAGATGTCCAGTACCGCCGAAGTGTCACTGCTGTCAACCGCAAACACATTTGTTCGGTCATACCGATACAGATAAATAAAATTATCGCCGAATGCCGGGATGGTTATAACTGGTTCCATTTCTTAGTTACAATAACATATTATCCCATCGCCTGCCCCAAAAGATTATTGGGCCGGGTTGGATTCGAACCAACGTAAGCTTACGCTAATGGGTTTACAGCCCATCCCCTTTAGCCTCTCGGGCACCGACCCTGATTTCAAATCCGAATCTATATCGTATTGCTAATAAACTGTCAAGTAAATTGTACTTAGCTTTCATTTTGATTATTGTTTTTTGTAAATTCCGACCCTTTACAAACACCCCTTCAAATTATATGATGACCGGGGTGTTTGCCGATGTAGCTCAATGGCAGAGCACAGCTTTCGTAAAGCTGAGGTTGTGGGTTCGACTCCCACCATCGGCTTCTTATTTTTACTCCCCGTAACCAATGGCGGTCATTTCGCCTCGGTAATACCGTCCACTACCACCGCACAGGCCGCATCGCCTGTAATATTGACCGTCGTGCGCATCATATCGAACAGTCTGTCCACCGCATATACCAGCGGTATTCCCTCCAGCGGTATGTTGGCCGACAGCAAAACCGCAAAAATTAACAGACACGGCCCGGGCACTCCCGCCGAGCCGACCGACCCCAGCGTCGCCGTAAATATAATCGCAGCGTAATGAGAAAAACCAAGCTCAATCCCGAACAACTGGGCGAAGAACACCGCCACTATCCCGAAATAAATCGCATTGCCGTTCATATTGACCGTTGCACCAAGAGGAAGAACAAAGGAAGCGGTCTCTTTTGAAACGCCGAGTTCTTCTTCGCAAACCTCAAATGTTACCGGCAGCGTCGCCAGTGAAGATGACGTTGTAAAAGCAAATAATTGCGGCTTGAGCATCTTGACGAAAAAATGTTTTACGCTTGTCCTGGAAAATAATTTTATCGTCAGCGAAAAAATGCCTAATGTATGAACAAGAAGTGCCATTGTATATACAACCAACAGCTTAATGATACTTCCAAGAATATCAAATCCGCATGTCCCCACCGCATCGGCCATCAGTGCGAATACCCCGATAGGGGCCGTCCTCATTACAATACCAATCACCCATATAAGAGCTTCGGTCATATTATCGAAGCATTTTGACAGAAATTCTCTTTTCTCCTGTTTAAGCGTTGAAATTCCAAGCCCTACCAGCAGACAGAAAAACAGAACCTGGATGACATTGCCGGTTGCAAAGGCCTCGAACGGATTGAACGGTACAAAACCTTTTACTGTCTCCCAGAACCCAGGCACTGCTGCAGCTTCCGGAACTTCTCCGCTCTCAAACATGCTCTGGATGGCTGATAAATCTATACCCACGCCCGGCTTGAAGACATTTGCAAATACAAGCCCAAGAACTACGGCAAAAGCGGTTGTCCCCAGATAATACGCCACCGTTGCAAGTCCCAGCTTGCCGGCCGATTTCGTCCTGCCCAGCGATGCCGCACCGGAAATTATCGAAACTGATATTAATGGTATCACTAACATCATAACCAGCTTGATGAACAGCTCACCCAGCGGCGCAAACATATTGGCCTTTTCCTTTATCAAAAACCCCGCCCCAATACCGGCGAACATAGCGATAAAGATTTGCACCCCCAAATTTGTACCGAGCTTTTTTAATTTCATTCTAATATTTTCCTTTCACCAAA
>CAYXPG010000193.1:0-3328 GCA_964467205.1 uncultured Pirellulales bacterium
AATTCCCCCCGATTTTGCGCCAAAAACGAGGATTTTGCCCAAAAACAAACCCAATCAAACCCAATTCAAAGCCAATTCAAACCCAATCAAAGCCAATCAAACCCAATTTTTCGCTTCTTTCTTCCTGCCCATCCTGCCTATTCACCCCAAACAAACCCAATCTCAAACCGCCCCCGCACCCCAAACGTACAGGAAAAGGCCAAAGCACGTGCGGAAAAACGAAAGGCAGGATAAGAACTCAAAAGGTGTCCAAATAAGTATCTATCTCCCAATTAGTAACCTGCTTCTTAAACTCGTCCCACTCCTTTTCCTTCACATCAACATATCTCTCAAACAAATGCTCTCCAAGCACGTCCTGCAGCAGCTTGTTCTTTTTCAATTCATCCAGCGCTTCCAGCAGCGACGTCGGCAAAATATCGATGTTTTTGCTAACCCGGCTTTCATCGTCAAGCTGGTATATATTTCCCTCCACCGGCTCAGGCGGCGTCATTTTATTTGCTATTCCCTCCAGCCCCGCTTTCAACATAACCGCAAAGGCCAGGTACGGATTGCAGCTTGGGTCAGGATTTCGCAATTCGATTCGAGCCGCCGCCGACTTGCCTTTGAACCACTTTGGAACCCGCAAAAGGGCAGAACGGTTCATAGCAGCCCACGTAATATATACCGGTGCTTCATAACCCGAGACCAGTCTCTTGTACGAATTCACCGTCGGGCACAGAATCGCACTGGCCGCCTTAATATGTTTTATCTGACCGGCAAGAAATGAGTGGGCAATCTTCGAAAGGTTGTACCGGTTGCCTTCATCGTAAAAAGCATTTGTCTTTGTCTTAATATCAAACAAACTCTGATGAACGTGCATACCGGAACCGGGTTTGCCCATTATCGGCTTCGGCATAAACGTAGCGTGCAGATTATGTATCTCTGCGATTCTTTTCGCACAGTATTTTAACGTAAGCACCTTGTCGGCGGTATCCAGGCACTGCCCGTACTTGAAAGCTATTTCGTATTGTCCGAAACCGACCTCGTGATGAGAAGTTTCGACTTCAATACCAAAACTCTCAAGCGCCGCCATTATCTGCTTGGTAACCGTGTATCCCTCATGAGAGGAAAGGTCGAAATAGCTGTCATAATCCAATGGCTGGGTCCTCTTTTCACCGCCTACCGTGAATAAATAGAACTCCGGCTCTGGGCCCACGTTATATTCGAAGCCCTGCTTTGCCGCGTCATCAGCCGCCCTTTTGAGAATAAACCTCGGGTCGCCTTCAAAGGGCCTGCCATCTGCACAGTAAATATCACAGATAAATCTTGCCGTCCTGCCGTTTTCAGTCATCCACGGAACAACAGCATAAGTCGCCGCGTCAGGCTTCAAAAACAGGTCGCTCTCCTGTATCCGGGCAAAACCCTCAATCGAAGAGCCGTCAAACCAGACCCCGTCGCACAATGATTCCTGTAATCGTCTAACCGGTATGATAATCTCTTTTATCAGACCCAACAAATCGGTAAACTGAAGCGTAATAAAGTCTATGCCGTCCTTTTTTACCTGCTCGAATACCTTTTCATGTTCCATTTAAGTTTCCTTGTAAAGTTCATTTTGTTTTTGATATCTGCGGCCAAATTAACGCCCGAAAATACAATCTTGATTATTTTGGCCTTTACCACCAAAAGTGCAAGATAAATTTTTCAAAACTAAATACCCGCCCCTGCTGCATAATACAAGACTACTGCGTCAGCAAAACATCACCCGCCCAGATTTTATGCTCTCCGCCGCCGGAATCTTTCAGCAGCAGCTCGCCCATCTCGCCCACGCCGGCAAATGTCCCGCTCCGGCTGCCTCCGCCGACCTCCACAACCTTAATCGCCCGCCCAACATCATCACTGACCGCCAGCCAGTCATCGCGAACAGCCGCAAATCCGCCCCTTTCCCAGCGCTCAATCCAGCCGCCGAGCCGCTCCAAAATCAATTCCAGAACATAATCAACCTCTACACATCGGCCTGTCTCAATAAAGACAGATGTGGCCGGCGCATCTATCTCGGCCGATTCGGCCTCATTCATATTCACATTAACACCCACACCCACAATGGCGCCCGCAAGACCGCCGGAATCGGCTCCTGTATATTCTGACAAAATACCGCAGATTTTTCGCCCACCAGCCAGAACATCATTCGGCCATTTCAGTCGGCCGCGAACGCCTACTTTCTCCAGCACTTCGGCAACCCCCAGCCCGGCCACCAAAGCAAGTGACGCAATAGACGCCGGCTCAACCTCGACTCGTAAAAAAAAAGAAAAGGTAAGGTCCTTGCCGGCAGTGCTGACCCACTTCCTCTCGCCCCTGCCGCGCCCTTCCCTCTGCTGCCGAGCGGCAATAACCATCCCGGAACGCAAAGATGCATCTTCACTCAACATCTTGCGCAGATGCACATTCGTCGAACCAAGACTATCGAACCAGATAACAGGCCCAAATTTCATCGAAAACCCCAAAATAATCAGCCATACTATATACCAACAAAACAAATTCCACAACCCGCTAACCAAACACCTAATCCCGGACCCGATACGCCAAAGTAAAATCTGGCGGGAAATTCCGATTTTGTTTAGAGTAAAATAATCGGCTCAGCCGTCTATTAACGGTTGGACGTTCAATCTTACTTAACGTTAGGGAAGGATATTAATGTCGGACGACAAACATCTGTTAAAACGCATTCGCTGCGGTGACAAGGATGCGTTAAGGCGGATATACGAAAAATACAGAGATGATTTGTTCACGGTAGCGGTATCTCTTCTGCAGGATGTCCATTTGGCTGAAGACTGTCTCCAGGATGTCTTTGTCAGTTTCGCAGATTCAGCGGGATTCAACATTCGCCACAACCTAAAGGGATACCTGATAAGCTGTGTGGCCAATCGCGCCCGGGACCGTTTGAGGAAAAAGACAATTCAACTGGATTGTCCTTTAGGAGAGTTAGGCTCTTTGGCAACATCAACCGGCCCAGCCGACAAAGTAATTGATTCCGAAGAATCGGTTCGGGTTTTCAGAGCATTGGCAAAATTGCCTTACCAACAGCGGGAAGTTTTTATCCTGCACGTGCAGGGCGAAATGAAATTCAGAGAAATAGCTAAGTTGCAAAATATTTCAATCAGAACAGCTCAGAGCAGATACCGCTATGGAGTTGAAAAACTGCGAGCGATTCTGGAAAAGGAAAATAAAAATGAAGTCTGCAAGTAAAATAGAACGATTGGCAAAAAAAATACGATTCAGTCCCAACGCCGCCGCCGATGAACGTATTCTCACATCCGCCGAGGCAGCATTGGAAAAATCAATAAAAACAAAA
>CAYXPG010000194.1:0-3318 GCA_964467205.1 uncultured Pirellulales bacterium
TACCGTTATTTTAATATCCTGCTCGGGCTGCTCTTGACGAATTATATTGGCCAGCAGAAATGCCTTTTCGAGTCCGTCACCTCTTGCGTAATTTGCCATTTCATCCGGCTGAGCCAGACGCTTGCCGTCATAAATGGATGTATTCTGCATTTTTTCAAGCCACTTATATACATCTGCAGTCGGCATTTCCTCGGCCATTTGAATTGAAACAGGGTTGCGTTCTAACGCTGCCTTGATAAAAGGCCGCCAGTCACAACTTGACATATCGCGAAAAGCATA
The DNA here is from genome assembly GCA_964467205.1 of uncultured Pirellulales bacterium. Lineage (GTDB taxonomy): Bacteria > Planctomycetota > Phycisphaerae > Sedimentisphaerales > Anaerobacaceae > CAYXPG01. Next base: position 280 of record CAYXPG010000194.1, read on the forward strand.
AAACGCAAGCTCTGCCGTACTGTTGTTTTGACGCTGCTGTTGTAAACATTCGATTATCTCTTCTCTGCTTTGGTCGATGCCGATTTCGATTGGGCCGGTCGGTATATAATTTTTTTCCAAAGACGGCATTTTTGCCTCGGTGTGAACGAAGTCAGCCAGTTTTTCAACAAACTCTCCTGTATCGGGGATATATGGCTTAAGGTATTCTGCGAGTTTTTCTCGGCCGCTGCTTTGACGAATATCGATATTTTCATAGTTGATAAAACCCATAAACTGCTCACAGCAAATTCTATCGGGCAATTTATAAGGCGAATAATCTTCATGCGAGACATCGGCAAGCAGCCTGCCGAATGTATCATCGGCAATCCTCAGGCTGCTGCCGTGTTCATAGCGAAATAATACTTCCGCTTTTATGTACTTTTTCTCTTGGCGATGCTCGCGACAGAATTGAAAAGAGCTTTGGTATTTTCTATTGAACCGAAGGAAATTAGCAATAATCAATGGAGTAACGTTGGTTGAGAGGTAATCGCCAAGCCTGCCGGCAAAATACCTGTAGGCTTCTTTCTGTATCGTTGCATCGTCGTACATATAATGCACATAGCCGCTGTTGTGGGCAACGATTGTAACGTTTTCATTTCGCAGTGCACGCTGCGCCTTATTTGAAAGGGCCGTGCCGTTAAACCACATTGTTCTGGTAACCAGCCTGCGGTTATTGGTCAGAACACCACCCTGTATGTCGATAAAATTCTGGGAGTGAAGAGGTGTCAGGAGCATATAGATGTCTTTTAAAGGTATTGAGCAGACGATAAATGCCGCCGCCGCATAAAGCGCCGACAGCGAAACGCATTCTCCTGCCCGTTTTGTGTACCCTTCTTTGTATCGAAAGGCGTCCATAGCCTCGATTGTTTCGGTTTTCCAGTAAGGAATGATGTCACTGTCATATTTATCTAATCCGAAGTGTTTGCGGATGTCAACATCGAAGTAGTATTTATCGCCGTGGTAGCCGAACAGGGCGTTACTTTCGGCAATTTGCTCAGCAGAAATATACTTCGCAAACCGTTTGAGCTCTTTCTCTCTGTTCGTAAGACCCCACGTCTCAAGGTCAAGGTTAAACTCATACTCGTCTATGATGAATTGTTTGAGCCGCATAAGTTTTTTATAGCTGCTTTTGCCCCGCAGCTTTTCAAAACAGTCCAATTGACGCCACTGCCAGATAATCGGACTCATAATATTAGCTAAAACCAGACTGTACATCAGCTCCGGAAACACAAATATTTCCATATCCGAGAGCGTTATCGCAGAAGTATATTTTTCAAGTTCATCCCTGTTCATACCGTCAATTCTCCCGTCTCAAACAAAACTCAAGCAATTCACATTCCTTACACGCCGGCCGATATCTGCCGCTGCACTGTTCGATTATTCCAATCCGGCTCAAGGCAAAATCATATTTTGCAGGGTCGGCCGGCTCGATTTCCGCAAAAGATTCGGTTATCTCTATTGCCGCCGCCAATGAAACAGTCTTTCGCTCGTACAGACCTAAAATCCTGCACAGTCTGCTCATATGTACGTCCACCGGCACGATTAGTTTGGCCTTATCGACCGATTTCCACAGGCCGGCATCAACCTCATCATCACGCACCATCCACCGCAAAAAAAGGTTCAATTTTTTACACGCACTGCCTGCCGCCGGGCCGGCTAACAAATATTTCAGTCCCCGCCCGGCCTGTCCGCCGTGTCGTTTGGCATATTCGGCCAGCAGCGTCTTTGAGAATTCGCACAAAGCCTGGACCGTATTGTTATCGTTTGGATTGTAACCTTTGGCGAAGAACTTTTCAATACCGCCGAATTCGCCCACAACCTCCCGCAAAAGCTCTAACAAATCTGATATGTCATCGCCGCTGATAAATCTGTGCCGGAAATCCCTTAATTTTCTTCTTTCGCTTTCGCCGAAATCTTTGACGAATTCGTATGGGCTTTCACCCATACGTCCTAACAGGATGCTTACGCTTTTTTCGATTTGCCCTACTCTTCCAACGGCAAGAGAGGCCGCCAGAAATCCTGCAATTTCCATATCCTCACTTCTCGAATATTGATATACGAATTGCAGTGGGTCCTGCCTGATAAACCTGCGATGGTTGTACTTTGCATACAGTTTTTCCAGCACATCTTTTATTTGAGGCGTTTGTTTATTCATCCCCTTGTTATATTACTGCTCTTTTTTTCATTCTGCAAGGTTTTTCTCGGTTGATAGTTCCCCAGCCAATGATATGATATACAGGTGAGTTTTAGTGATTGAGAGAGGATATTACCGAAGCAACGGCTGCACACGGACGCAGCGTCCGCGGCGCCGGTGAGCCGCACCGTTAGGAAATCATGACAGAAAATGAAATAAATGAACTTTGGAAAGACCCCAGAAACTGGCGAGTGGCGTTCGTTTACTATTGCAAAGATGACCCTCGAGTTATTGTTCCTAAACGTCTCAAGATTACTGGATGGACTCTAAATTTTGCTCATCCATGGGCTATCCCCACGCTAATCCTTATCATAATAGCCGTTTTGGCACCATTTGAAATCCTTCGATTATTTGACGTCTCGGGAAATTCACCCTGGTGGTTAATAACTATAATATTCGTATTGATTGGGCTTGTTTCATTTTGTTTCATTATGGCTTCTCCCAAGCGCTATGCAAAAAGATTATTCCCTCGCCAAAACCCGAATTCTAAGGAATAGAATATGGCTACACTAAAATATTGGCCAAATAAAATGTTTTCTGACAAATCGCTTCACCAAACCGCGTGGAAACCTCACGGCCGGTTAGGTCAATAGTTAGCTGAGATTTTGTATCCCCGCCAGAAAGATGCGGGGACAAGCTTTAGTGGTGTAAGGAAAGGATAAGCTATGAAAGTAATTAGACAAATTGGTTCGTTAGCGTTTGTGGTTGGGTTGTTCACTTGCATTTTTGCCGGCATACCCTGGCACGTGGTCGTTGCCGATGACCCGGTCGTGCCGTGGTGGCTGCGGATTGCGGTCTTCGCCCTT
>CAYXPG010000195.1:0-3310 GCA_964467205.1 uncultured Pirellulales bacterium
TATTTGGGAGAAAAACAAACCCAATTCAAAGCCAATTCAAAGCCAATCAAACCCAATTCAGACCCAATCAAACCCAATTTTTCGCTCTTTTTATCTTGCCCATGCTGCCTATTCACCCCAATTAAAACCTGCATCGCAAAGCGTTCTCAACCAAATAATCAATACCTGTCCTGCCTGTCATGAGCGAAGCGCAGCGCAGTCGAAGGGAGCAATGTCGAAGGGATCAACAATCGATAATCAATGATTTTCCTATTCTCGCCTTCTGGCAGGATTTTTTGGGTAAATATTTGATTGATTTGCCGGTGTTTTTCCTTGACCGTTTTGCCGATACAGTATATCATAGGTTTACGTTTACTGATGACGAACAGGATTGTGGTTTTAAGCGTATCTTAAGTACTGTTTTGTCGTTTGGTAGAAGATACGCGTAGGATTGGGCAAAGTCTATAAAGCTTTGTCTGTAAGGTAGTTAGGTTGCAAAAATGCTTTTGGCGTCTGTTTAAGACCCTTGTGAGCGGCAGCGCCGTTTACTGTTATGATGCCGAAAGTGGATTTAGAGTGAAATCGGAATCTTTTTGTTGAAAAAGTGTTCGCTTGCCAGCGAGGGAGTAACTGGTATTGACTATAAAATTGGTTAATTTCGCAATACAAAGGAATTCATCGGGGCCGAAATTGCTGCCTTCAATGCTGATTTCGGGCGGACGAAGTTGATTTTACGCTTTAACGAAAAGAATTTCAAAGTTCATTCTCTTTTTGCATCTTTCCTGCCGAAAAATCCCACAATCTCCCTACTTTGAATGATTGTTTATGAGAACTGTTGTAACTGCAAATGAAAGGTATAGGGATTATGGATACCATAATAATGCAAATAGGACTGCCTGCGGCTATCGCTTCATTTATCTGCTTTCTCCTGGGAATTGGTCTTACGGCCGTTGTGTTCCAGATTATTTCCAGAGCAAAGGCAAAAACTTTTGAGCAGGACATCCAGCGACAGATTGACGGTGCAAAAAAGGAAGCTGAAAACATAATTAAATCCGCACAAATCGATGTCGCAGCAGAGACCATCAAGAAAAGAGAGGAGTTCGCTGCTGAAACAGATAAAATTCGCGCAGAGCTGCGCGAAACCGAAATAAGATTAAGCAAACGTGAGGATAACATTGACCATCAGACGGAACTGCTGCAGCAGCGGGAAAACGAATTAAAAGGACAGAGAAAAGAAATTGAAAGAAGATTGAATAAAATTGAAGCAAAGAACAAACAGGTTTCTGCATTGATGGCTCAGCAGAAAAATCAACTACTTAAAATTACTGCGATGGGTATGGAAGAAGCAAAAGACCTGCTTTTAAAACGTCTCGAAGACGAGTGTGAACACGAGATGTCGATATTGATTCAACGCAAAATTGAGGAAACCACCGAAACTGTCGACGAAAAGAGCCGCGAAATTATAAGCACCGCTATTCAGCGTTACGCTTCTGAACACACCTGCGAAGTAACTGTCTCGACGGTTGAGATTCCAAACGACGATATGAAAGGCCGCGTTATAGGAAGAGAAGGACGAAATATTCGGGCATTTGAAAAAGCTACCGGAGTAGATGTCATTGTTGACGACACTCCCGGAATGATTATCGTAAGTGGTTTTAATCCTGTAAGGCGTGAGGTCGCCCGTCTTTCGATGGAACGGCTCATCCAGGACGGACGAATACATCCCTCTCGAATCGAGGAGCTTGTCGCCCAGACTAAAAAGGAAGTCAATCACAAGGTCCTGCAGCTCGGCAAAGACGCCGCCGTTGAGGCCAACGTAAGGGGATTGAATAACAGGATACTCAGCCTGCTCGGAGCTTTGAGTTTTAGAACAAGTTATGGTCAAAGCGTGCTTCGACATAGTATTGAAGTTGCTTTTCTCACACAGGTTATGGCCGACGAGCTTGGCCTTGATGGCTCACTCGCAAGACGAGCAGGACTCCTACACGACATTGGCAAGGCGATTGACCACGAAATTGAGGGAGGCCATCCAGCCATCGGTGCTAATTTTCTCAAGCGTTTCAGCGAATCGTCTGTTATTCTAAATGCTGTTGCAGGACATCACGGCGATGTGGTTGCTGACAACCCTTACACTCCGCTGGTCAGTGCTGCCGATGCCATCAGCGCCTCACGTCCCGGAGCCAGAAGGGAAACTCTTGAAAGATATATCAAGCGATTGGAGAGACTCGAAGAAATTGCAGGTAGTTTCAAAGGCGTCGAAAATGCCTATGCTATACAGGCAGGCCGGGAAATTCGCGTTATTGTCAGTGCCGAAAAAGTGGACGATGAGGCGGCAGTGAAGATTGCACGCGATATCGCAAACAAGGTTGAAAATGAAATGACTTATCCCGGAGAAATCCAGGTTACACTGCTGCGGGAAGTTCGCTGCATCGAGTACGCAAAGTAAAACATCATAATGCATATCGCATTGCTGATGCGAGATACGGACTATGAAATTAAACATACTTTGTATTGGTGACGTGGTGGGTCGGCCAGGCAGACGAATCCTGGCCGAAAAACTAAAACCTCTCGTAAAGGAGCTGAATGTAGATTGTGTAATAGTCAACGCTGAAAACGCCGCCGGAGGCTCAGGACTGACTCCACAAATCTACAACAAATTACTCAGATACGGCACAAACCTTATTACCTTAGGAGACCATACTTACCGCAAAAGAGATATAATTGAGACCCTCGAAACAGCCGACAATATCGTCCGACCCGAGAATTTCTCACAACACGCTGCCGGCAGGGGGTTTGCTTTTTACAAAACCGGCAGAGGACCAGCCGTTGCGATAGTTTCTTTAATAGGCCGAATCTTTATGAAGCCGGCCGAATGCCCTTATAGTGCTGTCGATAGAATACTGCCAAAACTGCAGCAGCAGGCCGATATAATAATCGTTGATTTTCACGCTGAGGCCACCAGCGAAAAGGTCGCAATGGGTTATCACCTTGATGGAAGGGTAAGTTGCGTATTCGGAACTCATACTCACGTTGTAACTGCCGACGAGAGAATCATGCCTAAAGGCACAGCTTACATTACTGATATTGGTATGACCGGCGCACACGATTCGATACTTGGCAGAAATGCCGAAAACGTCTTAAAATCCTTCAGGACACGAATGCCGATTCCGTTTGAGGTTGCAACCGGTGATGTAAGAATAAATGGAATTTTGGTTACCGTTGACAGCAGCAGTAAAGAGGCTGAGCGTATCGAACGCATCACCGTCACCGCTGACCTGGAAGATAAAAAAACTTACGACAGCGATGACGGAAAGCCGGAATACTTTAACAA
>CAYXPG010000196.1:0-3232 GCA_964467205.1 uncultured Pirellulales bacterium
TTCGGAGATGTATAAGACATCCGGCTTTGGGTTTATCGCGATGCTGAGAGACTTTGTTTCCTTAAAGAGCTTTTCGAAGATGCGTGCATATATATCCATTATGGTGGAAAGGGTTTTTGGGTCTTGCCCGGTCATTTGAGGGGGCATAGATTGCAATTGTTTTTTGATTTCATCAATTTTAGCAAAAACGACAGGTCCGAAGATTTTTGCAGCGAGCTGTACGTTGCCGTGTGCCCAGATTGGCTCGGTCGCATCCTGTTTGGTCAGGTCGGCGTCAAGGGTGGCAGAGAGTCCGGCAACTGTAGGGTCTGAGATTGATTTTGCGGTTGCGAGCAGGTTGCTGTAATTTCCCTCACTGGTAACCAGAGCAAAATTGCCTGCCGGAGCAGCAAGCATAGGTGGCATGCCCTGTGCTGCGATTTTTGAGATACCATTTTCATCGGGGGTAGAAACATTTGGATTGTCGGAGATAAACTGCTGGTAGTCTGTAACGGGTATAAGTGCAGCGATGACTATATTTGGGAATGCAGCAGGTTCATTGGATGTTGAGTTTGGGGCAAGGCCGAACATTGCGAAACTGCCGCCCATATTTATGCTGTTTAACTGTGGGCTGCCCAACACGCCCGCAAGCTGGGTGCGCGCGAGCATCGAAATTCCCATAGGTACCGGTGAAGCGCCGGCCAAAAACTGGTCCAACTGGCCGAGTGTGTATTCGAAATTATTAACCCTTATGGCGAAAAAACTCTCAGAAGGGAGCATCTTAAGGAGTTTATCGACATTTGGTGCAGCCTCCGGCTTGCTGGTGGTGGTAACCGTTTTTACAGGTGGCTGGGTGGCCTTTTCGGGTGTTGGCAGAACCGGCTGGGGTGTTGGCAGGATTTGTGCCGGCGCCGGAAGGGTTTCCTCAGGCATCAAGACAAAAAGTTCTTCCACCTGTGGTTTGGCCAGGCGGTTTTCATACGCAGGTTTGTCAAAGTTGCCATCTCTTTGGCGCATCATTCTCAGCACATCATATCCGGGAGTTTGTGCCCACAGGCCGGCTGCGGTAAATGAAAACACCAATCCGGCCAAAACTATATATCTTAAGTAATACCTTAATTTGAACATTGGTCTTACCTCCATAAATAATTGCTGCAGATTTATTGCAAAGTTCATGCCCTACATAATACAGTACACCTATTATACAAAAATATTACAAAAGAACCAAAAAAAACGTGTTTTTATACTTATTCGGGTCTGAAAGGAGCGGCAGCGGGTTAGCCGACGTTCCCCTGTAACTTTGTGAGAAGTAAAGACACTTTGCGGCTAAAAAATGGGTTTTTGAGCAAATAATCGGAAAGTTGAGCTTTGTTTTTGACGATAAAACTTAAGTTATATGAAGAACACGGGTTGAAAAAACGAACATCAGCGTAATTTATGGTATATTGATTGTATATACGAATGTTAGCTAAAATGCGAAATTTGCAGTTTCGCAATGGTTTGACAAATATGCAAAGTATAGTATAATGGGGCTTATGGTGAGGTAATTTCAAGTTGTTTTTTCTGAAAAATGGCGTTAGAGTTGAACCCCGTTGGGCGAACAATCGTAAAATAAGGCAGTAACGAGATAAATATATAGGACTTTGACAAGAGGAAATTTTCTTGCGGGGTGAAAGATGTTTGAGCGTTTTACAGACCGGGCACGTAAGGTAATGGCACTGGCGAACCAGGAGGCCCAGCGATTTAACCACGAATATATCGGGACCGAGCATATTCTTTTGGGCCTGGTTAAGGAAGGCAGCGGCGTCGGGGCCACAGTGCTCAAGAACCTTGATGTTGATATAAAAAAGCTTCGTCTCGAAATCGAAAAGCTCGTCAAGAGCGGGCCTGATATGGTTACAATGGGCAAACTGCCACAGACACCGCGCGCAAAAAAGGTTATTGAATATGCAATCGAAGAAGCCAGGAGCCTTAATCATAACTATATCGGCACAGAACATATTCTGCTGGGGCTGTTGAGGGAATCCGAAGGAATTGCCGCACAGGTGCTTATGAACCTTGGGTTGAAGCTGGAGGATGTGCGACAGGAGGTCTTAAATTTGCTCGGTGCCGGTGTTGATGATGAGCCGGTGGCCTTGGGAATGAAAATGGGGCCGGCTATAGGAAGAAAGCCAAAGAGCAAGACGCCGGCACTGGACAGTTTCGGCAGAGACCTGACGCAACTGGCAAAAGAAGATGAACTTGACCCGGTAATCGGAAGAAAAAATGAAATTGAACGATTGATACAGATACTCTGCAGACGTACAAAAAACAATCCGGTGCTGCTCGGTGAAGCGGGGGTAGGCAAAACTGCAATTGTCGAAGGGTTGAGCCAGCAGATAATTAACAAGCAGGTGCCGGAACTGCTCAATGATAAACGTATCGTGGTGCTCGATCTCGCCATGATGGTCGCGGGTACAAAGTATCGGGGACAGTTTGAAGAACGAATAAAGGCTGTCATCAACGAAGTTAAAAGAGCTAAAAATGTGGTGCTCTTTATCGATGAGCTACATACACTTGTCGGTGCTGGGGGGGCTGAAGGTGCTATCGATGCCTCAAATGTGCTAAAACCAGCACTGGCTCGCGGTGAAGTACAGTGCATCGGTGCTACGACTCTGGATGAGTACCGAAAGCACATCGAAAAAGACGGGGCGCTCGAGAGACGATTCCAGACGATAATTGTAGAGGCGCCCTCAAAAGATGAAACACTCGACATCCTCAGAGGACTTCAGGACCGTTATGAGGCACACCACAAAGTGCGCTTCAGCGATGAGGCACTTTACCAGGCGGTTGAGCTGTCAACCAGATACATTACCGGCAGGTGCCTGCCGGATAAGGCGATAGATGTAGTTGACGAAGCCGGTGCGAGGGTGCGTCTTAAAAATATGACACCGCCGCCCGATTTAAACCAGATAGAGGAAAAAGTTAAGAAGCTGCAGGTAGAAAAAGATGAGGCGGTGAGAGGCGCCGATTATGAGAGGGCAGCGGCATTGAGAGACGAGGCACAACAGCTTTTGGATGAAAAAAATAAGCTGCAAAAAAAGTGGTACGAGAAAAATAAAGAAACAACGGGAACTGTCGATGCTGAAATTATCGCAGAGGTTGTCAGCAAAATGACGGGAGTGCCACTGACGAGACTTGAAAAGAAAGAGGCACAGCGACTTCTGGAACTCGAATCAGAAATTCATAAACGCGTTGTTTCGCAGGATGAGGC
>CAYXPG010000197.1:0-3162 GCA_964467205.1 uncultured Pirellulales bacterium
TGTCTTGCGGCACCTTTTCTAACTCTTGGCATATCAGCTTTCCTTTTAGACTTTTTTCAATTTTCAGGTCTGCTGGCGGCAGCTGACTTTAGGCCGAGAAGCAAACCTAATCAATTAATTATCAAATATTATCCGGTGATTGCTATAAAGTCGCTATTTTCCGAGCATAATCTTTGCTGTTTTAGCCATTGTCGATGTCATAGTCGCTGAGCCTGCTATTCGCCTTCTGCGTTTGGCGTTTTTGCTGCTCATAAGATGCCCGCCACAAGAGCGTTTGTACTTGACTTTTCCTGAAGCGGTAAGCTTTACTCTTTTTTTGAGCCCCTTATGGCTTTTCTGTTTCGGCATTTAAGTTATCCCTTGAAATAGCCCATCGAAATAATCAAGAAACATAAAGCGGGTAGTTTACGTTATTGAGAACCAGCGGTCAATAGCACAAAGCTCAAATTCCCAAAAAATGTATTGATTGAGTGCTTTTGCTCTCAAAAGTGCGGTTTTTGACGAACACAAACAACAGTGTTTTTTGGGCTCTTGGGTCTGTAGTCTTGGGTCTGTGTCGACTTTCAATCAGAATTATTTTGGGACAAGCAGTATTGTCATTCGGCGATGCGCCATTTTACTCGGCCGCTCGATTTTAGCCACCTCGTCCATCGACTCTGCGATGTGGGCAAGCATTTCATAGCCCCTGTCGAGGTGCAGCATTTGACGGCCTCTGAAGAACATTGTGAATTGTACCTTGTGGCCTTTTTCCAGGAATTGGCGTGCATGTTTTAGTTTGATACCCAAATCGTGCCTGTCGGTTTCAGGCCGGAGTCTGATTTCCTTAAGCCCAGCGGCGTGATGGCGGCTTTTCTTATGACCCTCTCGGAGCTTGCGTTTTTGCTCATAGAGGTACTTTCCATAATCCATAATCCTGCAAACCGGCGGGTCGCTGGTAGGCGCAACTTCCACAAGGTCTAAGCCCGCTTCACGTGCTTTGCCCATAGCCACATATCTTTCCATGATTCCCACCTGATTGTTCGCTTCGTCGATTAGCCGCACCCGCTCAGCACGAATCGCCCCATTTATCCTTAAAGATTGTTTAGTTATTTTATATCACCTTGCCTTTCTAAAAAAACAGTCACGTGATTGGGCCCCCCAACGCGAAGTAATGCGTTCGGGGAACCCCATTTTGTCCTGCCGACACTTCGAGCACTTTTTTATATTATCAATAATCAATCATCCATTTCAAATGCTAAATCAAATTCTCTATCGGCAATTTTGCGTTTTGCTATTGTTAAAAACTCATCAACGCTTACCGTTCTGTTCTCTTTCAGGCCGCGAATTCTCACATTGACAGTGTCGGCCTGGGCCTCCTTCGGGCCTACGACAAGCATAAAGGGGAGTTTTTCACTGTGGGCTTTTGCAATCTTGGCGCCGATTTTCTCGTCGGACAAATCACAACTGCAAAGCAGTTCGGCGTTTTTGAGCTTGTCCTGAACACTTTTGGCATAATCATTTGTTTTTTCACTGATTGGCAGTATTCTTGCGTGTTCCGGGGCCAGCCAGAGGGGGAAATTTGCCGCATAATGCTCTATGAGAATACCGATAAATCTTTCAAAAGAGCCCAAGATGGCCCTGTGAATCATCACCGGGGTTTTTTCAGTGTTGTCTTTGTCGGTATAGGTCAGGTCAAATCGCTGCGGCATAGAAAAATCCAGTTGAATGGTGCCGAGCTGCCAGGACCTTTTGAGACAGTCTGTTATGTGAAAATCTATTTTTGGGCCGTAGAATGCGCCGTCGCCTTCGTTGATTTTATAGTCAATTTTTTTGTGTACCAAAGCGCCTTTGAGGGCATTTGTAGAGATGTCCCAAATCTCATCCGAACCTATATGCTTGAGGGGTTTTGTAGAAAGCTCAATGTGAAAATCCTCAAATCCGAAAGCCCTATATATCTCAAACGTAAGGTCAATAACACCTATTATTTCATCTTCTATCTGTTCGGGTGTGCAGAAGATATGAGCATCATCCTGCGTGAACTGTCTTACCCTGAAAAGGCCGTGCATAACACCGCTTGCTTCGTGCCGGTGGACCACGCCAAGCTCGGCAATGCGCATCGGGAACTGACGATATGAGTGCCGTCGTGTTTTATAAACCAGACAGAGGCCGGGACAGTTCATCGGTTTTATCGCATAGCCGATCCCGTCCACGTCGGTAAAATACATATTCTCTTTATAATTGTCCCAGTGCCCGCTCTTGTGCCATAACTGTTCATTAAGAATGATGGGTGTTTTTATTTCCTGATAACCGTATTTATCGTGCACACTTCGCCAGAAGTCAACAATGGCGTTCCAAATAATCATACCCTTGGGATGTATGAAGGCAAACCCCGGGCCTGCTTCGTTGAAACTAAATAAATCCAACTGTTTGCCCAGGACACGATGGTCGCGTTTTTTTGCTTCTTGTAGTCTATGCAGATAGCCATCAAGTTCTTTTTTTGTCGGCCAGGCGGTGCCGTAAACCCTCTGGAGCATTTTCTGCGTCGGGTCTCCGTGCCAATAAGCCCCGGCTACCGACATAATTTTAAAACCTGTGACTTTTCCTGTACTCGGCACGTGCGGCCCTCGACATAAATCCTCAAAGGCATCTGAGTGGGAATAGAAACTGATGACTTCGCCGTCGGCGCGATTTATATTGTCGGTTTTGTATTTGTCGGATGCTAATTTCTTCAGCGCTTCGGCGCGTGTGATTTCCTTTCTAATAAATGGCTTGCCGGCTTCTATTATCTCGTGCATCTTTTGTTCAATGCGTTCGAAGTCACTAGGGCGAATGGGTTCGTCGAGGTCAATGTCATAGTAGAATCCGTCTTCAACGGTTGGGCCATAGACCAGTTTTGTATCCGGCCAGAGAGTGCATATAGCTTCGGCCATTATGTGTGCGCAACTGTGGCGCATTATTCCAAGGCCTTCGTCATCTTTGAGTGTGATGATTTGAACGTCTGCATCACCATTGAGGGATGTGGATAAATCCCCCAATTGACCGTTTATCCTTGCCGCCACAGCCGAAGCTGCAAGTTTTTTACTTAGCTGCTGGGCCAATTGCCCGGCAGTTGTGCCGTCAGCGACTGTCAGTGAACTGCCATCGGGCAGTGTTACTTTTGCCATAAACCTATCCGAATAACAC
>CAYXPG010000198.1:0-3159 GCA_964467205.1 uncultured Pirellulales bacterium
ATAAGGACGGGATGGCGGTTTTCCGCAAAGTAACCGGTGCGGGGGAGTATAGTTATTCCGAATATGTTAATAATATTATAGAGCATGGGGATGAGTTCAGGAGAGAAGCGATTAAGAACCTTCGGCAAAAACCCGGAGTTTATTGTTATAACTTCTTTGGGAATTTCATAACGTTCAATCTCGATATCAACTCCGTCTTTATTAAAGTATTTGGGGCAATCCAGGACAGGGACGTGAAAATTGATAAAGGGTGGTTTAAGGTCGGTCATCCGCAGGATTTTTATCCATCCTTTGAGGCGGATGCGTTTAAGTACTATATCTATTTGCTTACTTTGTTTGGCTTTGCGGGGGTTTGTATCGCAGCGAAACAGAAAGATAAATCACTTCTGGTTCCGGGTTTGGTGTATTTGTGTTTTTGTCTGGCCCACTGCTTAACTTATATGGACCTGATGTATTATTACATCAAAATTCCGTTTTTGTATATTTTTACCGGCTACTTTATAAACGCAGTTGACCGATGTTTTGTAAAGGTTCGGGTTGTGGGTTGGAAGATTTCGCCGGCCGTTGTTTTAGGTGGTTTGATGGTTGTATATGGGGTATGGCTGACGGCTGCAATTATTCTATAGTCTCCAGCGGCAAGGGCTTTCGGTCGGATACTGTGTTTTGGAGTTAAGCGGGCAGGGACAGTTCCCTGCCCGCAATTGTGTTTCTATTTAATAGCTGAGTGATAATCCTGGAGCGACATAACCGAATATTTACCCTTGCGGTAAGCTGCGATACCTTTGACGGCGGCGGCAGCAGCGGCGGTTGTGGTAATATAAGGGACCTTGTACCTGATGGCCGACTTGCGAATGTAAGAATCATCGAATTCGCTTAGCTTGCCGCTGGGAGTATTGATAATTAACTGAATCCGGTTGTTTTTAAGTGCATCCACGATGTGGGGCCTGCCCTCGTGCGTTTTGAGAATTACTTTGGCTTTAATTCCTTTATCTGTGAGGAATTTGTGGGTGCCTTTTGTTGCGAGGATTTTGAAACCGAGTTTCTCGAATTCTTTTGCAGTTTCGAGAACAGCTTGTTTTTCTCTGTCGGTTACGGTTATAAGGACGGCGCCGTCAGAGGGCAGCGGCTGCTGAGTTGCCTCCTGTGCCTTGTAGAAAGCCAGCCCGTATGAATCAGCCAGTCCCAACACTTCTCCTGTGGAGCGCATTTCCGGGCCGAGCAGCGGGTCAACCTCCTGGAACATATTGAATGGGAATACGGATTCTTTTACGCCGAAATGCGGAATTTCCTTTATCTTTATGTCGAGGTCTGCCAGTTTTTTGCCGAGCATAAGCTGTGTTGCCAGTCGTGCCATCGAGATTCCACAGACCTTTGAGACCAGCGGCACGGTCCGTGAGGCACGCGGGTTGGCTTCGAGCACATAGACGATGTCATTGGCTATTGCATACTGCATATTCATCAGGCCGACGACATTTAATTCCGTTGCTATTTTTCTGGTATATTCGCGAATGGTATCGAGGTGCTTTTGTTCAATGGTTACGGGCGGGATGACACAGGCCGAATCGCCGGAATGAATGCCGGCCAACTCGATGTGCTCCATAATCGCAGGTACAAAGGCATCGGTGCCGTCAGCGATGGCGTCGGCCTCGGCTTCAATTGCGTTGTCGAGAAATTTATCTATCAGGATAGGTCTTTCCGGTGTTACCTCCACGGCGGCGGCGACGTAATGACGAAGCATTTCTTCGTCGTGAACAACTTCCATACCGCGTCCGCCGAGAACGTAAGACGGGCGTAACATTAATGGATAGCCGATTTTTTTGGCGATTTTAAGTGCTTGTTCAAGGTTACTTGCCATTCCGGATTCGGGCATAGGTATGCCGAATTTTTCCATCATCGCCCGGAAGCGGTCTCGGTCTTCGGCCAAATCTATTGTCTCAGGCGATGTGCCGAGTATGTTTACGCCTGCCTTGGCGAGCTGACTTGCGATGTTAAGCGGGGTCTGGCCGCCGAACTGTACTATGGCACCTTCGGGTTTTTCCTTTTGGTATATGCTTAATACATCCTCGACAGTGAGCGGCTCGAAGTAAAGCTTGTCGGATGTATCATAATCGGTGGAGACGGTTTCGGGATTGCAGTTGACCATAATTGTTTCAAGGCCCTCATCTCTGAGTGCAAATGCGGCATGGACGCAGCAGTAGTCGAATTCGATTCCCTGTCCGATGCGGTTTGGCCCGCCGCCGAGGACCATTATTTTGCGGTTTTTACTAACACCGACCGTGTCAGGTGCGTTGTAGGTTGAGAAATAATAGGCTGCATTTTCGACACCGCTGACCGGCACCGCCTCCCAGGCCTCGACAACGCCCAGTGAAGTGCGCTGGCTTCGTATTTTATCTTCCGCAACGCCGAGAAGCTCACAGAGGTAACGGTCGGAGAAGCCGTCTTTTTTGGCCTGTGTTAACAACTCATCGGGAAGCTGTTTGCCTTTGTATTTCAGGATTTTTTCCTCAAGCTGGACAAGCTCGGCCATTTGTTCGATGAACCAGTGTTTGATATGTGTTTTCTCAAAGAGGGTATTGATGTCGGCGCCTTTGCGAAGGGCTTCATACATAATAAACTGGCGCTCGCTTGTGGGCGTGCTCAGCAGGTTCATTAATTCATCGAGTGGGAGTTTGTTGAAGTTCTTTGCGAAACCGAGTCCGTAACGGCTGTTCTCAAGAGAGCGGATGGCTTTTAAGAAGGCCTCTTTATAGTTTTTACCGATGCTCATTACCTCCCCGACGGCCCGCATCTGCGTTCCGAGTTTGTCCTCGACGCCTTTGAATTTCTCAAATGCCCATCGAGCAAACTTGACGACGACGTATTGGCCTGATGGAGTGTATTTTTCGAGTGTGCCGTCTCTCCAGTAAGGTATCTCGTCAAGTGTTAGTCCGCCGGCGAGCATTGATGAGACAAGCGCTATTGGAAAGCCGGTGGCTTTTGAGGCCAGGGCCGAGGAGCGCGAAGTTCTCGGGTTTATTTCGATTACGACTACCCGGCCGGTTTTTGGGTCATGGGCAAACTGTATGTTTGTGCCGCCGATGACCTCAATGGCGTCAACGATGTCATAAGAGTATTTTTGCAGTTTTTGCTGCAGTTTTGGGTCGATAGTGAGCATAGGTG
>CAYXPG010000199.1:0-3123 GCA_964467205.1 uncultured Pirellulales bacterium
ATGGGTTCGAGCACGGAGAACTCCGGCCTGAAGCAGACAGTCAATCCCTGGGACAGGAGCCGGGTGCCGGGCGGCAGCAGTGGAGGCTCGGCGGCGGCGGTTGCCGGTCGGATGTGTTTTGCGGCGCTTGGTTCAGATACAGGCGGCTCAATTCGCCAGCCTGCCAGTTTCTGCGGGGTGGTCGGGCTAAAACCAACATATGGCAGAGTTTCACGGTATGGTTTAGTAGCGTATGGCTCAAGCTTAGACCAAATCGGGCCGGTAACCAGGACTGTAGTCGATTCAGCGCTGATGATGAATGTTATAGCCGGATATGACTCATCCGACAGTACAAGTGTCGATGAAAAAACTGCACCTGTGCCGGATTATCTGGAGAAACTCGATGAGCCGATAGAAGGATTGAAGATAGCAACTGTACCGCAGTTTGTGGGCGGAGCCGATGAGCAGGTACAAAAGGCCTTGAGTGATGCGATAAATGCATATGAAAAACTCGGTGCCGAAATAATAGAAATAGATATGCCCCATCTGGATTATGCCATTGCAGCTTATTACATAGTCGCTACGGCTGAGGCATCAAGTAACTTGGCACGTTATGACGGGGTGCATTATGGTCATCGTACCCAAAGCCCTAAAGATTACATCGAGGTGTATTCGAAATCCCGCGCTGAAGGGTTCGGGGCCGAAGTTAAAAGGCGAATAATGCTCGGCACTTATGCACTTTCGAGCGGTTATTACGATGCCTATTACTTAAAGGCCCTCAAGGTCAGGAATTTGATTCGCGGCGATTTTGCCGGTGCCTTTGAAAAATGTGATTGTATTATGATGCCGGTTGCGCCGACAACGGCCTTTAAGATTGGTGAAAATGTTGATGACCCGCTGAAGATGTATCTATCGGACATTTATACGATAGCAGCCAATTTGGCCGGCGTACCGGGTATTAGTATCCCCTGCGGTTTCGACGAGAAGGGGCTGCCGATTGGTCTGCAGATTCTTTCGGCGGCTTTTACCGAAGATAAACTGCTGAGGATTGCGAGAATGTACGAGGCCAAGACAGACTGGCACAAGAAAAAACCCACAATTATTGAGTAAGTCAATAATGAGTGATTTGGAATATAGAGTTATAGTCGGTTTGGAAATTCACGTTCAGTTGTGCACGAAGAGCAAAATGTTCTGCGGCTGTGCGGTCCAGTTCGGGCAGGTTCCCAACAGCAGGGTCTGTCCGGTCTGCCTTGGTATGCCGGGCGTGCTGCCTGTGATGAATAAGCAGGCATTCGAATATGCGGTTCTGACGGCGCTGGCGCTTAACTGTGAAATACCCAAGTCCACAAAGTGGGACAGGAAGAGTTATTATTATCCCGATTTGCCGAAAAATTATCAGATAAGTCAGTATGATTTACCTTTGAGTCAAAACGGTTTTATTGAAATTGCTTTTTCAGAGGGTCAGACAAAAAGGATTGGAATAATCAGGGCGCATCTGGAAGAAGATGCAGGCAAGAATCTGCACACAGCCGGTAATTTTTCACAGGTGGATCTGAACAGGACGGGTACACCTTTGCTGGAAATTGTTACAGAGCCGGATATGAGCAGCGCCGCCGAAGTGCGGGCCCTTGCGGTAGAATTGCAGCGAATAGTAAGATACCTTGGAGTCTCGGAAGCCGATATGCAAAAAGGTCATATGAGATTTGAACCAAATATTAATCTGGTTATTACCAAAGACGGGGCCGAGTATAAAACACCCATAGTCGAAGTCAAAAACCTAAACAGCTTTAGGGCACTGGAGAGAAGCATTGAATATGAGGTGCAAAGACAGCTCGATGAATTTCTGGATACAGGCGTAACAATGCAGATGGGCAATAAATCCACACGGGGATGGGACGACGTCAATGAGGCGACCGTTCTGCAGAGAGAAAAGGAAGAAGCCCACGATTACAGATATTTTCCTGAGCCGGACCTTGTGCCGGTGGAATTGACGGAAGAATGGCTCGATGATATCGGCTCGCGTTTGTGTGAACTGCCTTTGGCGAAACAGATGCGCTACGTTCAGGAATACAAACTAAGCGATTATGATGCCGGCGTTTTAACGGCCGAGCGCCCAACGGCGGAATTCTTCGATGAAGTAGTTGCCAAAGGAGGCGAGCCAAAACGGGTATGTAATCTGCTCACACAGGTCGGGTTAAAATTGGCCAATGAAAAAGGGTGTGGTCTTGTCGAATTAGGACTCGAGGCTGAAAATGTGGCTGGACTTGCAAAAATGATTGAGGATGGCGACATCAGTGCTTCAGCGGGCAAAACCATAATTGAAGAAATGGTAAAAAGCGGCAAAGCACCACAGGTTATAGTCCAAGAACTTGACCTGATTCAAAAGAGCGATGCCGGCCAATTAGAGGCGATAGTCGATAAGGTGCTTGCTGAAAATCCGAAGGCGGTTGAAGAGGTAACCGGCGGCGGCAAGAAAAGTAAAAAGGCACGCGGATTTTTGTTAGGCCAGGTTATGCAAAAAACAAAGGGGCAGGCGAACCCAAAAGTCGTCTCCGAAATCTTAGATAAAAAGCTGGGCTGAGAGAACAGGTCTATGTTTACGAGATAGCAGCGAAATTTAATAAAATAAACTTCAAACGAAAAGAGAGAAAAATGAAAATCGAAAAAAGCAGTAATATCGCTAAAAAGACGGTAGATATAGAGGGGGCGAAAGATGTAGAGATAAGATGGCTGATTTCCAAAGGTGATGGGGTGGAAAATTTCGCGATGCGAATGTTCGAAATAAAAAGCGGCGGGTTTACGCCATTGCACAGCCATCCCCACGAACACGAAGTGTTTGTGCTCGAAGGAGAAGGAATATTTGTGTATGAGGGAAAAGAATACGAACTCAGCGAGGAATATGTAATATTCGTACCCGGCGGCAAAGAGCATCGATTCAAAAATACCGGCGATTCTGTTTTGAGATTTCTCTGCCTTATTCCCATATCCGCAGTATAAAAAATGGTGCGTGGAACTGCTGCGCGGGACTGGTTTGAAATTGAGTTTGATTGGGTTTGTTTTGGGTTCGTTTTGGCTTTGAATTGGGTTTGATTGGCTTTGAATTGGGTTTGTTTTTGGGCAAAATCCTCGTTTTTGGCGCAAAAT
>CAYXPG010000200.1:0-3061 GCA_964467205.1 uncultured Pirellulales bacterium
ATACTTTGACAGGAACATTTCTCCCGATTAGTTCCTTCAGCATCTTTCCCAGATCAAAATATCCTTCAGAAGGCTCAGTTACATCACGAGCCAAATCGACCGAATCATTCATTAAGAATATATTTACATCCAGACCTGCGCCTAACAACTGCTCTGCCAATCGCAGGCCGTTCCAGGTAATATCGGTGCCATCATAAGGATTTTTGTTAAATATGATAAGTGTATTCATTCGACTCCTCTTTATCTTTCCCTGATATTTATTCCTTCTTTTTTCCTTTTATAACGTAAAGGCTTGCTACATTAGAATTCCGGCTTTGGAATATTTTCTTGCCCTTAATTCCTAAAAAGTATTCGGTTTTAACAGAAAAATATTCTGCAATCGTGCGTTCAATCTCTTTTAAGTTCGTATGCTTAATTTTGTTTATATAAGAGCTCGGCTCTTCGACTTTTTGTTTAAAGAACTCTGACTGCGAGTTAAGCAAAATGACCAAAATTTTGCCGTCCGACCTGAGAACACGAACTGTTTCTTTAACTGCTTCTTTATACCTTTCAATAAATTGAAGCGAAACAACATAAATGACTGTATCAAAGACCGCGTTTTCAAAATCCATATCTTCTGCTGGGCCTGCTATAGTTCTAACTGTGTCCGGTGCCTGGTCTAAAGCCTCTTTGGAAATATCCAGGCCGGTAACGTTAAAACCGTGTTCAGCCAAGCCCGTCTCTATAATTGCCGGGCCGCAGCCAACACTTAAAACGTCTTTGGTCCCTTTTAATTCCCGCAAAATATAGTTCAGCTCGGCTTTGAAAACATTCTTCCAAAAGTCCGTTTTGCAGGATTGCAAATATTTTTCCATATCAGTAAATCCTATATTCATCCGAAGAACTTTTCTCGCCACCACAGAAAATGACCCCACGGATTATCGAGACTGTATTTGTCATCATCCGGAACGTCAGGCCAGGAGTTGATTTCTTCTAATAACTCCGGGCAAGGCTTGTCTTTTGCTAATAATTCATACGCACATTTGACAAGCGCAAATTTTTTGTTTGCGTCAGGGTCATCCAGGTTTTTATCAGGATGAAATTTCATTGCTGTTTGCCGGTAAGCTTTCTTCAGGTCCTGCTTGTCTGCTGTTTCTCTTACATGAAGGACTTTACACGCCATACGACGTGCCTCGATGTCGCGGCTTATCCTTTCCATAAATTCGGTGTCATCTCTTTTCATTTTTTTTCAGCCGTCAAGTTTTTTGGAAACAGTTTTGTATAAATGTGCAAAATGTTTTTTATATTTGGGTAATGCATCTACAATCATCTTGCCGATGGAATATGCCTCGGCGATTCTTCGGTCGTCCGGCAGTTTCAAATATATGTTTATGTTTTGGGCTTTGCAAAATTTTTCCACCTCGTCATTGCCGATGTCGCAGCGGTTGATGACTACGGCAAACGGCAAATTCATTTCTTTGACCAGGGCGACGGCCAGCTTTAAGTCGTTTAGGCCGAACGGCGTCGGTTCGGTAACCAGCAGTACAAAATCCGAACCTTTCAGCGCTTCAACTACCGGACAGGACGTTCCCGGCGGCACGTCAATTATCGCAAGGCAGTCCTGTCTGATATGGGTTTTGACTTGCTTTATCAGTGCCGGTGTTCGTACATGGCCGATATGTATTCTGCCGTGAACAAAATCGACGCCGTCGGCTTTGCCGAGTTCGATGTCTCCGATATTGAGCGGTCTGGGTTTAATCGCATCGGCAGGGCAGATGCGCATACAACCGCCACAGGAATGGCAAAGCTGCTCGAAAGTCAACACACTTTCTCTGACGCAGACGATAGCGCTGTATTGGCAGATTTCGCCGCATTTACCGCATCCGGTACATTTTTCCAAATCGACAGACGGCACATCCACGGTAACCCGGCGGTTGTGGCCAAGCTGCGGTTTTAAGAAGATGTGCCCGTTCGGCTCTTCAACATCGCAGTCAAGGTACTGGACTTTGCGGCCCAAACCCGCAGCATAATGAGCGAGGTTAACTGCGATTGTTGTTTTGCCGGTACCGCCTTTGCCGCTTGCAACAGCGATTATAAGTTTTTCAGCCATATCATGTATTCATACCAAAGTGCGGTTCGACATTTGAGGCGGATGCTTCGGTTAATTTGCCGTTTTTGAAAAGCTCAACGGCTTCGGCAACCGTCCCTGATACCTGAGTATAGAGTTTTACATTTGCCGTTTTTAAGGTGCGCTTGGCATTTGGGCCGCAATTACCTGTCAGAGCCGCCTCAGCGCCGGCGTCGCTTACGAGTTTGGCTGAACTGATGCCAACGCCGCCTGCGCCGGCAATATTTTTATTCTCGATGACACTGAAATCCATTGTTTCAGTGTCAATGACGATGAAATAAGCGGCTCTGCCAAAACGCTGGTCAACCTGTGAGTCCAAAGTTTCTCCGGTTGATGTAACTGCAATTATCATAAAGTGTCCTTTCTAAGAAAATGGGCATGTGCCGGTGGGGCAGGAACCGCTGTCCTTTGACATTGAGCCGTCACTTTGTCCGATAGAGAAGCCTGAAAAAATTTTTTGCATATCCGAACTTCCACATTTTTCGCAGACGTGCTTGCCCTTGCTGCCGCTTTTTTCCAGGAATTCCATTGCATGCCCGCACTTCTTACATTTGTATTCAAATATCGGCATTGTTATACATCCTTCTCATAACGTAGAATAAGAGTATAGCCCCGGTGCGCGTGGATTGCCGCTGTTGAAACTGGTGTTCGCTTTTACTTTTTCTTGTTTTCTGTTTCAAGTTGCTCTATGCGTTCCTTTATTCCATCAAGCGCATCCTGGAAATACTCAGCTTGTTGTTTCAGGCCGGCAAGCTCCTGTTCTGCTGTTATTTGTGGCCCGGCGACTCCGTACTCAGGTGCATAAGGGCCGGCAGGGCCTTCCCAGGCAGGCATGCCGTATCCAGCTTGGGCCCAACCAAAACCTCGACCTCGACCTCGGCCCCAACCAAAACCTCGGCCTCGGCCCCAGCCCCCGTAGCCACGGCCACCAACAGGATTCATATAACCTGGCAC
>CAYXPG010000201.1:0-3052 GCA_964467205.1 uncultured Pirellulales bacterium
TTGTTCTGCCGGCAGGGACAGGAACGACTCTGCCTGAAACCAATCCAAGGCCGTTGTGTTGGCCATATTCGCTGCTTTCGTCGAAAAGTATTTGGTAGCCGACGCAAATACCCAGAAGCGGTTTGCCGCTTAAAGCTTGTATGGGCGGTTCGCGAACCGCCCCTACCTTTGGGCACAATTTCCTGAAAGCCGTTTTTCTTTTCGTGTTGTTTTTGTATTATGGGTGTTGTGTTTTCTGCCGATTTATGTTACGAAAGTTTCCCTGAGTAAGGAATATATGAATGTGCGGCATAGTAGCTTATCTGGGTAAAAAAGTTGCGCAGCCAATTCTTATAGAAGGATTGAAACGGCTGGAGTACCGGGGTTACGACTCGTCCGGTGTGGCGCTATTAGGCAGCGGTGCGATAAAAATCAAAAAGACCAGCGGCAGAATCAGTGCCCTGGAAGAGATTTTAGATGAGCCTGACAAAGCTGAGACATTCGGCATCGGCCACACGCGCTGGGCGACGCACGGCAAGCCGAACACCATTAACGCACATCCGCATCTGGACCATACCGGTAAAATCGCCGTTGTTCATAACGGCATTGTCGAAAACTACGGTACACTGAAGACATGGCTGCAAAATGAAGGGACAAACTTTACCAGTGAGACCGACACCGAAGTGATAGCAAACTTAATCGGCTATTTTTACGCCAAGGGTGACGAGGATAAAGGGATAAAACAATTCGACGGGCAGAACAAATTTGAATGGTCGGTTCAGCGGGCCCTTGGCGAACTGCACGGCACCTTCGGCCTGGCGATTGTGTCCTCGGATTTCCCCCATACCCTTATCGGCGCCAAAAGGGGAAGCCCACTCATTTTGGGAGTCGGCGATAACGAATATATCCTTGCCTCGGATGCGGCTGCAATCGTAGAGCATACAACTCAGGCAATATATCTCGCCGACAACGAGATGGTTACCGTAGGCCCACGGGGCTTTCATACCAAGACGATTGACAATGTTACCGTCGCCAAGGACCTGACGCAAATCGAATTTTCATTAGAGCAAATCGAGCTGAAGGGCTTTGCGCATCATATGCTTAAGGAGATTTCTGAACAGCCGACAGCTTTGAGCACCTGTATGGGCGGTAGAATCGACAGGCAAAACGGGAAAATTAAACTCGGCGGAATAGCCGACCACCTGCGTGAGCTTACGCGGACCAAACACATTATCCTGACGGCCTGCGGCACCGCATTCCACGCGGGCCTGGTGGGAGAATTTTTGTTTGAGCAACTTGCGCGTATCCCGACAGATACCGAGTACGCCAGCGAATTTCGATATCGCAATCCAATCATTGAGGACGGCACCGTCGTTATATCGATAAGCCAATCAGGCGAAACCGCCGACACACTTGCAGCGGTAGAGCAGGCAAAAGAGCGGGGAGCAACGGTGCTCGGCATTGTTAACGTCGTCGGCTCTTCCATCGCCAGGACGACCGACTCAGGGATATATCTTCACGTCGGCCCGGAAATCGGAGTTGCAAGCACAAAGGCATTTACCGCCCAGGTGGCTGTGCTGACAATGTTAGCTATTGAATTAGGCAGAAGAAGGCATATCAGCAGCAACCAGGCAGGTGAGTACATCGACGAGCTTTCCCGGATACCGGACAAGATAAGCCGGATACTACAGCAGTCCGACCATATTAAAGAGATTGCCTCGGCAAATATCGACAGGGACAATTGGCTTTTCTTGGGCAGGGGCTTTAATTACCCTGTCGCCCTCGAAGGTGCTTTGAAACTCAAGGAAATAAGCTATATTCACGCCGAAGGTCTGCCGGCGGCGGAGATGAAGCACGGCCCGATTGCCTTAATTGTTGACGGTATGCCCACTGTTTTCATTGCCACAACCGGGCCGCAATATGACAAAATTATGGGCAACATCGAGGAAGTGCGGGCACGCGGCGGAAAAATTATCGTCGTTGCAACCGAAGGCGATGAGAATATCAAAAAACACGCCGACAATTTAATTACCGTCCCGGATGTGCCGGAGCTTTTGCAGCCGATGCTGACCGTTGTGCCGCTGCAACTGCTGGCCTACCACGCCGCCGTGCTTCGAGGCCACGATGTCGACAAACCTCGTAACCTCGCAAAAAGCGTTACGGTTGAGTAGCGAACATATTCGGCTGCCAGGACCGATATATACAAGAATAATTATGATGAATAATACTGCGAGCGCCCGACCACCGAGGAGATATAAACTTTTTTTCTGGATTATATTAGGTGCTTTTTCTACATTTTTTGCAGAAGTAACCGCAGGCTCTACTCCGTTCCCTTTTTTCGCTCCATGGGGCATACTTATTGTTTTTCCATTGTATTTCTTGCATACATTGTTTTTCTTCTCCATCGTTTTCTCTTATGGAAAACCGACTCTTGGTTCGCTGTATGCGGCGGGATTGCTCTTTGGAATGTACGAGGCATATCTGACCAAAGTTGTCTGGACATCATACTCCCCGGATGGACCGATGCTCAGCGTAGGAGGTATAGCGATATTTGAAACACTTATGCTGGTAGTATTTTGGCACTCAGTTCTTGCCTTCATGCTTCCGCTATTAATTGGGGAAACGTATCTTACGAAGTCGAGAGAACTTGTAGGACTGCTTCCACAGTGGGTAAGAAAACGAGGAAGGCTCCTTTTCACTCTTTTACTAATCTGGGCAGGACTATTTACTTCTGTCAATTCACCCTCACCACTCATCTCGATATTGTCTACATTCTCTTCCGGCGCCGTATTGCTTCTCCTGATGGTTGTCTGGAAAAAAAAGGGCGGAGACAACTATTCAATGAGGGAGCTGCTTCCAACCAGAAAGGCATGCAAAGTAATTGCTGTCTTTCTTATCTTAATGTATGTAGGCTATTCCAGATTGCTCCACTGGGACAAATTGCCTGGTTTTGGACCTCAATTCATTGTATGGGCAATCTATGCGGCACTTATCTGGTTGTTGATTAATAACATAAGAAAATCCAGACAAGACAAGATTGCTGCAACAACAGTTGTAGGCTTCTCCTGGAAAA
>CAYXPG010000202.1:0-2968 GCA_964467205.1 uncultured Pirellulales bacterium
ACCTTCGACCCCGGGCTTATGAATCCCGTGCTCTAACCAGCTGAGCTACGCCGCCGGACTTTTAAAATTCACCAAAACCACCCACAATTTATAAAACACTTTCGGCTATTGCAAGCAAATTTACCCTGCTTAAGCGTTTTATTATCTTAACTGTTCAATAACGAACCTGTGATAATTTTCTTTACCTGCCTTCAGACCCGGCCGGTAGTGTATTTACGGCCTATTGCGATGTCCTGCTGCTCGGGAATCAACATAAGCTGTTTTTGACCGGTAATCGGATTGGTTGCGCAGCCGCTGAAAAGGCAAAAGGACAGAGCTAATGAACACAGCCAAATTTTTTTTGACATAATCATCTTTTTCAATTATTGTAAAGGTTTTATTTGAGAAGCTGTCTGACATTTATTATAAATTCAAAAATATTTGTATGGTAGCAAGAACTATGGCCCAGGAAGATTTTTGTCGAGACTGCAGCCAGGCTGATAAATGTCAGGATGTCTATCGAAAGCTGGGCAAAGCTGAGGGTCCTTCGGTCGCCTGGGGAGTTGTGGCTGCTTTCCTGCTGCCGCTGGTGGTTTTTATTGCGGTTTTAGCGATTTTTAAGGGAATTTTGGCCGATGCAGGCGTCGGCGTTTCGCAGGAAGCGCAAAATGGCGGTCTGATAAATGCCGAAGGAGTGCAAACGGCCATTAGCTTTTTGCTGGCTCTGGCGGTAACTTTTATATTTATATTGATTATCAAGAAGGTAACCAGCTCAACGGTAAAAGATAAGTAATCCCGGAAATTTTCAAAATGGAAGTCAATACAAAAAACAGAATTACATTTCCCGGCGGGACGCACCCCCCACAAGCTAAAGACCTTACCCGGGAATGTGAAATCCAGCAGGCCCCGGTCGGTAAACGGCTTGCGATAATGTTGTGTCAGCATATTGGCGCTCCCTGTAAACCGCTCGTCAACAAAGGTGATGAGGTTCAGGCGGGCCAAAAAATCGGCGACAGCGAGGCATTTGTCTCTTCCCCCGTCCATTCACCGGTCAAAGGTAAAGTCAAGCAGATTGCACTGCAGTCACACGTGGTTCTTGGCCGAAGTCCGGCAATCATAATAGAGACAGACCCCCAGGGCGATTCGGTCAAGCAGCCCTGCGCCGGGAAGTTTACGAGCAATTTTACAGATAAAAACTACTCGGCAGAGCAGATATTCGATGCGGTACGCGCCGGCGGTATGGTCGGTATGGGAGGTGCGGGCTTTCCGACATCGGTAAAAATAAAACTGGATGAGAAGGCGCCTAAAGAAACTTTGATTATCAACGCATGTGAATGTGAGCCGTACATCACCTGTGACTATCGGATTATGCTCGAATGGACGAACCAAATCATCGCCGGAATCAAGCTGGCCCGAAAGGCGTCCGGCTGTTCGAGAGTTTTCATCGGCGTCGAAGACAATAAGCCGGATGTTATCAAAGTTTTCAATGATACACTGAAAGCTTGCAAAAATGGTAACGGCATTGAGGTTGTTCCCGTCAGGACGAAGTATCCGCAGGGCGGTGAAAGACAGCTTATAAAGTCGATTTTGAAAAAGGACGTCCCTACCGGCGGTATTCCGCCGATGATTGGGGTGGTGGTGCTTAACGTTGCTACTGTTGCGGCGATTGCCGAAGCGGCCGTTTGTGATTGGCCTCTGACACACAGGGTCGTAACCGTTACCGGAGAAGGAATTGCCAGTCCGGGTAATTTCTATGTTCCGATTGGGACGGCGGTAGCCGAGCTGATTGAGTTATGTGGAGGTCTCAGAGACGAGGCCGTAAGGGTCATTCTCGGCGGGCCAATGATGGGAATAGCAATTGCCGATTTGACAATGCCTGTTACAAAAACCACCGGCGCCATAACGGTCTTAACGAAGGAGCAAATCGGCAAGGCCAAATTTGCCGGGCGGCAAACACCGTGTATTCGCTGCGGCAGATGTCTTGAAGTTTGTCCTGAACATCTCAACCCCACGAGAATCGCCCATGCCGTCAAACACAATTTATTGGATTTGGCGCAGAGCTATTATATCAGCGGCTGTATGGAATGCGGCTGCTGCAGTTATGTGTGTCCAGCCAATATAGAGCTGACAGGATATATCAAGACAGGCAAAGTCCTTCTTGCCAATCAAAGGAAAAAGAAAAAGTAAGTTGATTAATATGGGAAAGGATAAATGCTCGATAATATAACAGTTTCGTCATCGCCGCATATCAGCAAGCCGCTTTCGACCCGCAGGGTAATGCTCGATGTCATAATCGGTCTTGTCCCTGCTATGGTGGCGGCCGGCTATTATTTTAGAATCTATGCGTTTGTTCTTATTGCGACCTGCGTTATTTCGGCGGTTGCGACCGAATTGCTTTGCAATCTAATCCGCAGGAGGCCTAATCCGTTTGAGTCACTGGGTGATTTCAGTGCCGTTCTTACCGGCATAATTCTTGCCTTTTCGGTCCCGCCGACGTTGCCTGTCTGGGCGGCGGTGATAGGGAGTGCTTTCGCTATCGCTATCGGTAAAATGGTTTTTGGCGGGCTCGGCTCTAATATATTTAATCCTGCAATGGTCGGCAGGGCGTTTCTTACCGCCAGTTTTGGTATGCTGATGACAACCTGGACGGTACCGGCCACAATTAATCCGGCGATGCCCAAAATCGTCCTGACAGAAGCAGACCCCGCCAAAATAGTGGATGCACGCACGCAGGCGACACCACTGGCCCTGAGCAAACAGGCCATCAAGGCCAAAGAGAACACTTACCTCGTCAACAAACAGCTCCGGGCAATGTTCACGGGCGAAATCGGGGGCTGTCTGGGAGAAACCAGCGCCCTGGCTCTTTTAATCGGTGCAGCTTTCTTGCTGCTCAGACGGACGATAAACTTTCATATCCCATTGGCTGTTTTGTCTTCCGCCTTTGTTTTTGGAAGTATTGCTTACCTGCTCAATCCCGATGCGTATATAT
>CAYXPG010000203.1:0-2885 GCA_964467205.1 uncultured Pirellulales bacterium
GTAATGTAAGCGATGATGGGCTTGGGATATTTTTTCTTCTTCATCATCTCAATCGCCTCTTTTTCGTACAGTCCGCCGGGTTCGATGTAGGCAATAAGAAGTTGGGTATCTTTGTCGTCCCGTGCCAGCCCAAGCAGCTCTTTGATAGGAGTAAGAATCAACAAATCTTTTCCGGTTGAGATGCCGTATGAGGTTCCGATTCCGGCGCTGAGGAGATACGAGGCCATAGTGTTGACCATATTGCCGCTGTTTGATATTATCGCGGCCGTACCCTTCTTAAAGCTGTCAGCCGGGTCGGTGCCGCCTACTGCACCTACTCGAACACCCTCAAGAGTATTTATTACACCCAATGTGTTACAGCCCAATACATCAATTTGTGCCTGAGAACAAATCTGAGCTATCTTTGCCGTAACCTCTATCGACACATGTTCGGTAATAACAAAAATAGTTTCGACGGTTTTGCCGAGATGTTCTACGACTTCCTTCACATCGCCGTAAACCGCCGGCGGAGGAGAATAAACGATAACCTTGTTTGGCTGTTTATTCTTTGGTAAGTGTTTTGCCAAATCCTCTACAGTCGAGAAAACAGGCACGCTTTCGCCGTCCGAGACCTGGATGGATTGCCCACCTTTACCCAAAGCCCAGCCACCAACAATGTTGCCGCAGTATTCCTGCGAAACAGTAGTAACTTTGCTCGCCTCTCTACCGGTGATGTTTGAAACAACCACTCGGTCTGAAGCCTTGAGGATATCACTTAACTTTTTGGCTCTCATTTTTCGAACCTCCATTACTTTTGTAGTTCTTGGCGATTTTGGCGGCGTATTCAGCCACCTGAGTTACCGGAGTGTCCGGCCCGAATATAACGTAGGGCAGCCCCAGAGAATCCAGAGTTTCTTTCATACTTAAAAGGCCTCTTACCAGTTGCGGGCCGCCCCTGCCGATTATAACTGGTATGTTGATTGGCCCGTGTTCATCTACATAAGCCTGCAGTGCGTCCGCAATGGCCTTAAAAGTTACATCAATGAGCGTATTGTTGGCCTTTCCACCCAGAATCAGAAGCAGTTTTGTCTTAGCAAGATTATGGTCAAAACATATTTTCGCTGTTCCAAACATACGTTCGTAAGGTGGATTACCGCCAAAGTCCGAAAGGAATATCGGGCTGCCGCCGTTTTGTTCGAGTGTTTCGGTTACGATTACCGAGGCGCCGCCGCCAAAAAGCACGGGCAGGATTGCTTTACCGCCCAAATCGGCCACGTGTGCCTGGCCCCGGTGGCTTGAGGCGTTCCAGGCAGCCATTTCCTCCTCAAAAAGTGTCGCACGGGCAGGATATTCGGGCAGTTCAAAGCCGAGGTTCTTGAACTTGAAGTTGGCCTCGTCGAAAACGGCCTTGAAGTCGCAGGCGAACGGTTTGCCATCCGGCGTGATTCGCCAGGGATTGACCTCGCACATTCGCATACCGGTCGATATAAACATATCCCAGAAGTTCACTAACACACGCGAAAAAATGCTGGCTGTTTTCTTCGGGCACTTGAGTTTGGTCAAGGCCTTGTCGAAAAGGTATGCGTCGGGGCCCTTATAGACATCGACCGGGAAAGTGCTTTTTTTGCTTTCCGAGACTTCTTCGATGTCCATCCCGCCTTCGAGCGAAATTGTCATCGACGGGCCCAGATACTGCGAATTGTAGGTAATGGCAGTATAGACCTCTATTTCAGACGGAATGAACTGTACCATATAGGCCGTGCGGGGGATAAAACCGCGGACCTCCATACCCTGAATTTGCTTGAGTGCCTTTTCCGCATCCAGGTAATCGCTGACCACTCTCACCGCGCCGGCTTTCCCACGCTTGCCGGTCATTACATCGGCCTTGACTATCGCCTTGCCCGACCATCGTCTCAGAGCATCTCTGATTTTTACTCCGCCGGCACCGGCGGTAAGGTACTCAGGCACCGGTATGTCGAACCGGGGGGCCAGGTGCTCGAGGAAGGGTAATTCTATTATTTGAGCCATCCTTTGTTTCCTTTCTTCCAGTTTTTTTCTCCGCTGCTGTCGCCTGCTCAGCGCCAGAGCGGAATATTAAAGTTATAATGGTTTATTCGCTTCTGATAAGCCGGAAATGAGACTTTTTTGGCATATTTTAAGAGCGTCAGGAAATCTTCCCTCGATGGAAAAGTCGTCATAGAACCATCTCGACGTGCCTGAATCGGCATAAGAGGATGCTTTCTTTGCCTCGTATATGGAACAAGAAGCCATTTTGCTTTATACAAAAACTATACTAAATTCCACACTCCCTTATTACGACAAACATCCTTATTGCCGAAAACAAAAAGAAATGCGTACATCTTTATTGAGCATATGTCAAGCAATTTCTTTGTTTTTTTTTCATTTTTTTTGGAATTATCGAGAAAAATATGCGATAGAACCGGAAAGTTCCACGCAAACCGAACTTTTATTGCTTTTTTGCTCATTAAATATTATAATATGGTTTGTCTTTGCCGATTGGTAGAGAGCGGTTTTTGACAAGTAAATACGGGGGCGAATGGCTTCGACCGGATGGCCGATAGTCAGGTTGCATGCCCAGGATGCCGGTTGGCCTGGTTAATCATTCCGGCAACAAATTTTAATTGGCAACTACCAGTTGCGAATGGCTGCTTAATTTAGCAGCCCGTCCTGCCCGACTTTGCCTGTGAGTTCGGCAAGGGCGTCAAATAGCAGGCTGGCCGAATCGGTCGTTCGGGCCGAAAAGGCGAGAGATTACCGAAATAGCCGAGCTTAATACCTGTCGTTTGGCGTTTTGCAAGGCGAAAAAAAATATAAGCGACTAAGCATGTAGACGCCTGGTTTGAAGCATCTCGGGACGGGGGTTCGAATCCCCCCGCCTCCAGTCT
>CAYXPG010000204.1:0-2880 GCA_964467205.1 uncultured Pirellulales bacterium
GCAAATTCGCTGCCGGCCGGCAAACCTAAAAAGCCCCTTTACAGAAGTCGTTCGCTTATTGCCTTGACAATACACCAAATAAAAAATAAAGTGAACAATAATGGCGAAGAAGCTTTACATAATTGACGGCCACGCGCATATTTACGCTGCTTACTACGCCCCGATGCGTCAGCAGTTAACCAGCCCCTCCGGCGAACCGACCCAAGCAACCTACATTTTCACTACAGCTATTTTAGGCCTTATCCAGAATCATAAACCTGATATGCTCGTTGTGGCAATGGACAGCAAAGTCCCCAGCTTTCGTTCTGAAATCTACGCCGAGTATAAGGCACATCGTCCGCCAATGCCTGATGATATGCCCGCCCAGATTGATAGAATTGAGCAGATACTGGCCGCTATGAATATCCCTGTCCTTCGACTTGAGGGCTTCGAAGCTGATGACATAATCGGCACTCTCGCAAAAAAAGCCGCTAAAAACGGCATTGAGTCATACATCTGCTCAAAAGACAAAGATATGCTCCAGTTGCTTGATGAGCATATATGCACTTTTGATATTAAGAACGGCAAATGTATCGACCCTGACACAATGTTAGCTGAAATGAAAGTCACTCCCCGGCAGTTCCTTGATGTTCTCGCTCTGCAGGGTGACACCGCCGACAACGTACCCGGCATACCCGACGTCGGCCCAAAAACCGCAATTGACTGGATTCAAAAATACGGTTCTCTCGAAAACCTATACGACCACGCTGACGAAATAAAAGGAAAACGAGGTGAGAACCTTCGAAAATCAAAAGACCTGGCTTACCTCAGTAAAGAGCTCGTAACGATAAATTGCAGCACACCGATGGAAATTGACTATGATGCTTTTGCCCTAAAGAAATTCAATGAAGAAGAACTCGCTCAAATATTCACTGGGCTTGGCTTCAATCGCCTGCTCACGCAGTTGGGCCTGACGGCATCGGCCGAAGCACAGCACCCCACCACTGCAAAACCATCAACTGGGCAGGATTTGGCAGGAGAAGACTCTGCCAAAACAATCGACCACGATTATCAACTGCTCGATACGCAGAAAAAGTTCAACGCATTTTTAACCGAATTGAAAAAACAAAAGCTTTTTGCCATAGATACCGAAACCACCGCGATAAATCCGATGTGGGCCGACCTTGTCGGAATGAGTTTTTCCTGGCAGGGCCATAAAGCATACTATCTGCCTGTAAAGGCACCGTTAGGCCAAAAGTATCTCGATATAAACAAGCTTCGGCCGAAACTTGCACCCATACTTGCCGATAAAAAGATAAAGAAAATCGGCCAGAACATAAAATACGATTTACTTATTCTGCAGAACGCCGAAATGCCCATAAAAGGTATTTATTTTGACACAATGGTTGCTTCTTATTGCCTTGACCCGCAGCGCAGCAGCCATTCGATGGATAATATGGCGCTGGATTTTTTGAACTACCGGTGCATACCAATTTCAGCGCTAATAGGCAAAGGCAAAAATCAGCTTACGTTCGATATGGTCGATACCGCCGCCGCCTGTGAATACGCTGCCGAGGACGCCGATATAACTTTTCAGCTTTACGAATATCTAAAGGGGCGTCTCGATAAAGAGCCGTCCCTGAAGCAACTGTTTGAAAATGTCGAAATGCCTCTGGTCTCTGTTCTGGCGGCTATGGAATACAACGGTGTTTCGATTGACACCCGGCTGCTAAAGAAAATGTCCGGCGAACTGGCTGAGACACTAACAGAAATTACCGGGCGGATTCATTCTTATGCCGGCTCTGCTTTCAATATTGATTCGCCCAAGCAGCTTGCTGAAATCCTGTTCGACCGGCTAAACCTCAAATCAATTCGTGTTGGAAAGGCCGGGCGAAGCACTGACGCGGCAGTACTCGAACAGCTTGCCGAGCAGCACCCGATTATCAAATTTATTC
Source organism: uncultured Pirellulales bacterium (assembly GCA_964467205.1). GTDB lineage: Bacteria > Planctomycetota > Phycisphaerae > Sedimentisphaerales > Anaerobacaceae > CAYXPG01. Next base: position 1,935 of record CAYXPG010000204.1, read on the forward strand.
TTGAGTACCGCACGCTGAGCAAATTGAAAAACACCTACACCGACAAGCTCGGCTCATTAATTAATCCGCGCAGCGGCTGGGTGCACGCATCGTTCAACCAGACGATAACCGCTACCGGCCGGCTCAGCTCCAGCGACCCGAATCTGCAAAATATCCCCATTCGTACCGAATTAGGCAGGAAAATCCGCTCAGCTTTTGTTCCCAAAAGCAAAACCGACTGCATCCTCAGCGCCGACTATTCACAAATCGAACTTAGGCTGCTGGCACATTTCTCAAAGGACAAGACGCTATTAGATGCCTTTGCCGCCAATCAGGATATACACAGCTTTGTTGCTTCGCAGATATACGATGTTCCGATTGAAGAGGTGACCGAGCAGATGCGTTCGAGCTGCAAGGCGGTTAATTTCGGCATTATTTACGGCCAGGGTGCATTCGGGCTGGCACGCTCTATCGGTATAAGCCATGCGGAGGCGAAAAAGTTTATCGAAGATTATTTTACGCGGTACGGCTCTATCCGTAAATTTATGGATAATGCGATAGCCGAGGCTAAAAAAAGCGGCTATGCTGAAACTATTATGCATCGGCAGCGAAAAATCACAAATCTCAGCAGCAAAAACTTCAACAAACGCTCACAGGCCCAGCGACTGGCCGTTAATACCGTTATTCAGGGCTCAGCAGCGGATTTGATAAAAGTGGCGATGATAAATATTCAGCAAAAAATAGAAGCTGAAGAACTGCCGGCAAAAATGATTCTTCAAATCCACGATGAGCTGGTTTTTGAACTGCCGAGAGCCCAGGCCGAGAAACATAAAAAATGGATTGTTGAAGAAATGACCGGTGCAATAGAACTTGATGTGCCGTTAAAGGTCGATGTTGCAGTTGGGCCGAGCTGGCTGAGTGATAAATAAAACCGGAAAAAAGAGATTTAGAAAGTTAACCACTGATT
>CAYXPG010000205.1:0-2873 GCA_964467205.1 uncultured Pirellulales bacterium
ATTTAAGTGCGTCGCTGGAAGATTATCTTGAGGCGATATTTAATCTTACCGGCCGGTCAAACGTCGCACGCAGCAAAGATATAGCGAAACAACTCGGCGTATCAAAAGCTTCCGTTACCGGTGCTCTGCGGGTACTGAAGAAAAAAGGTTTAGCTAACTACAAACCATACGACTACGTTACGCTCACCGAATCCGGTAAAAAAGCCGCAGCGGAGGTTGTGAGAAAGCATAATATTCTTAAGTCTTTTTTTGCTAATGTCCTGGGCATCGATGCGGATACCGCCGGGCAGGCCGCCTGCAAAGCCGAGCATATATTAGGAAGGGAAGTTATCGAAAGACTTTTGTATTTTATTGAGTTTGTAACGAAAAGCAGCAAAAACGGCTATGACATAGCAGACAAGTTTGAGAAGTTTTGTAAAAAAAGGTTATGAAGTAACACCGACTGGATAAGTATATGAGCAGTAAAAATAAGCAAACTGAGCAAAAACGGCTAAGACCGTTATCGACTGTTAAAGACGGCGAAAAAGTTAAGCTGGCCAGAATAGATGCCGGCCGGGGCCTCAACAGCCGGCTTGCCTCGATGGGGCTTGTGCCGAATGTTGAAATTACGGTCGTCAGCAACAGACAACGCGGCCCATTTATGATAAGCGTTAAAAATTCAAAAATGATGCTCGGCAGGGGAATGGCCAACAAAATTATGGTGCGGTAAAAATCAATGCTTTGTTTTAAACAGGTCATTGTTTTGAAACGAAACCTGCCGAGAGAACATTTGTGATTATGAAGAAAATTACTGTAGCATTAGCCGGCAATCCCAACAGCGGCAAAACCAGCATATTCAATATGCTCACCGGTGCACGTCAGCACGTGGGCAATTATCCCGGCGTAACGGTTGAAAAAAAGGAGGGACTGTACAGATACGCCGGATATGAAATTAAATTTGTGGATTTACCGGGGACATACAGCTTAACTGCTTATTCGATAGAGGAGCTTCTGGCGCGAAATTTCATAATTGAGCAGCAGCCGGACGTTGTAGTCGATATTGTCGACGCCTCAAATATCGAGCGAAATCTTTATTTAGCGACCCAGTTGATTGAAATGAATGCGCCTTTGGTTCTGGCGTTCAATATGAGCGATATCGCAAAACAAAAAGGTTTGATTTTCGATACTGAGCAGCTATCCAGACTTCTGGAAGCGAAGATAGTTCCAACCGTCGGCAATAAGGGTAAAGGCAAAACCAAATTACTCAATGCCATTATTGAGACGGCTGAGCAGGGCAAAATAGAACGCACACATAAAGTAAGTTATGGAGACGAAATTGAAGAGGAACTGGCGAAAATCGAAGCGATTGTCATTGATACAAAGTGCCGTTTACTCGAGAAATATGAATCCAGATGGCTGGCTGTGAAACTACTCGAACAGGACAAAGATATAACCTCGAATGTGGAACATAAAGAGATTCTTGACGTGGTTGCATCCTGCATTGAACATCTTCGCACTATATTTGGTGATGAGCCGGAAATCATAATGGCCGACCGAAGATACGGCTTTATATCCGGCGCCTGCCAGGAAACTATCAAAAGCACTGTTGAATTGCGTCACAGCGCCAGTGATGCGGTAGATGCCGTAGTAACAAACCGGATACTGGGATTGCCGATTTTTCTGATACTAATGTATTTAGTCTTTCTGCTGACATTTAAGACAGGCGAATATCCAATGGGCTGGCTTGAGCAATTTTTCGACTGGGCAGGCAAGACAATAACCAGCTTCTGGCCGGCCGATAGCGAAAGCTGGCTACAATCCCTCTTGGTTGACGGCGTAATCGGCGGTGTCGGTGGTGTGATTGTGTTTTTGCCGAATATCCTGCTGCTGTTTTTGGCAATTGCGTTTCTTGAAGATTCCGGCTATATGGCACGGGCGGCATTTGTTATGGACAGCATAATGCACAAAATCGGGCTGCACGGCAAAAGCTTTATACCAATGCTTATCGGTTTTGGCTGTTCGCTGCCGGCTATAATGGCCACGCGCATACTTGAGAACAGACGTAACAGATTTACGACCATAATGGTAATACCCCTGATGAGCTGCGGGGCGAGACTGACGATTTACGCTCTTATAATACCGGCTTTTTTTCCCCAGCAGTGGCGTGGGCCGGTGCTGTGGATTATTTATCTGACTGGTATTATTTTAGCTGTTATCTGCGCCAAGGTTCTGCGGCTGACGTTATTCAAGGGTGAAACCACGCCGTTTGTTATGGAGCTGCCGCCTTATCGTATGCCTACGCCGAAAGCCATCTGTATGCATACCTGGCGGAGGGGGTGGATGTATTTGAGAAAGGCAGGCACAATAATTCTTGCCATATCGATTGTGCTCTGGGCGGCGACAAGCTATCCGAAACCGAGTGAAAAAGACCTTGCAGGCTTAAATGCACAGGAGACCCGGCAGGTGGAACTTATACATTCGGTTGCGGGCAGGATTGGCAGAGCAATTGAGCCGATTATACAACCGCTCGGTTTTGACTGGAAAATCGGAACGGCACTTATCGGCGCAACAGCGGCAAAAGAAGTGTTCGTTTCACAATTGGCAATAGTTTATGCAGTCGGCAGCGGCGATGAAAAAAGCGAGACTTTGCGGGATAAACTGCAGGCAAACTATACGCCGTTGACCGGTTTTTGTGTTATGGTCTTTTGTTTGATTAGTCTGCCGTGCGTTGCTACGTTTGCGATGACAAAACAGGAGACAAATTCGTGGGGGTGGGCACTGTTTCAATTTGCAGGGCTGACTATCTTAGCGTATATAATTACTTTCGGTGTTTATCAATTCGGCAGATTAATAGGGCTTTGAAAAATCAATCAAACGCGCAGGTAAAAATGTAC
>CAYXPG010000206.1:0-2853 GCA_964467205.1 uncultured Pirellulales bacterium
TTTTAGTGTACAGGCCCCGGTTGTTTTTGTACTGTGTATGTTGTACGGCATATTGGAATTGCAGGTTAGCCGGGGGATTTTGGGCATTTTTCGGCACAAGCTCTTTTATTTTCTGCGTTATTTCGTTATAATTTTGTCTTTGTGCGGTAGAACCCATCTCATTTATACTGTTACGCAGTTTTTCTCTACCCATTGGAATATTTTTCCATATCCCGATTTTCGGATGTCTTGTCGGATGGATTTGGAGCGTAAAAAAAGCGGAAAAATTTGTTCAAGCAGTAAGCAAAATGGTGCAAAAGCTGGAAAAGCTGTTACAATAATGTAAAGGCAGATACGCAGGGCAACGATAAACAGATAGATAAAGGGCAGCAGTAATGAAGAAATTGTGGGTAAACTCAAATCCCTATAATAAGGAAGTGGTAATATCAGCACTTGAGAGCGGGGCCGATGCGGTAGTTCTGCCGGACGGCAAAAGCGAGACGGTCCGCGAATTCGGTAAAATCAAGACTGTTGAAAAGGACGGCGATATAGTGCCGGGAAAGGACGTTGAGTTCATAGATATATCCGGCAAGGCGGACGAGGACACGGCCGCTGCTGCTGCGCCGAACAAAATCGTTGTTCTGCAGATGCTGGACTGGACGATTATCCCTATTGAAAATCTGTTGGCCCGGCGAGGGAAAAATATTATGGTTCAGGTCGAGACAAGCGAGCAGGCAAAGCTTATGGTCGAGATACTCGAAAAAGGTGTTGACGGCGTAGTGCTCAATACGACCGATATCAATGAGATTAAAAAGTGTGCCGAAGTCATGCAGGGGATAGGAGAAAAAGTTACTCTGGTTACCGCTACGATAACGGGCACTAAACAGCTTGGAATGGGCGACAGGGTCTGCCTTGACACGTGCACCCAAATGGGTCTCGGCGAAGGCATACTTGTAGGCAATGCGGCGAGTGGTTTCTTTTTAGTCCATTCGGAATCCATCGATAATCCTTACGTGGCATCGCGGCCTTTCAGGGTCAATGCCGGAGCGGTGCACGCATACACCCTTACGCCGGGCGGCAAAACAAAATATCTTGCTGACCTGAGAACCGGCGATGAAGTGATGCTGGTAGATACCAAAGGGAAAAGCCAGACAGCGTATTTAGGGAGAAATAAAATCGAGAAGCGGCCGATGATGCTGATAGAGGCCGATGCTGATGGTGAGCCGATAAGTCTTGTTATGCAGAATGCGGAAACTATCCGGCTGGTGAGCCCTGAAGGCGAGGTGATTTCGGTTACGAACTTAAAGCCGGGCGATAAGGTCCTCGGCCATATTGAAAAGAGCGGCAGACACTTTGGTATGAAAGTCGATGAAACCTTAATAGAAAGGTAGGGCTATGGAATGGCCTTATGATTTTATCAGTGTAATTTTAGCTATCGTACTTGGTGCTGCGGTCGGGCTGGAGCGAGAGATCAGCGGCAAGGCAGCAGGGCTTCGCACAAATATTCTGATATGCCTTGGTGCAGCGGTCTTTACAATAATATCCCGGGAAATGAGCGGCAACAGCGGCGGCTCACCTACACGTATAGCAGCCCAAATAGTTACGGGTGTGGGTTTTTTAGGCGCAGGCGCCATCATTCGCGACCGAGGCGGCGTGTACGGCTTAACGACAGCAGCAACAATCTGGCTTGTTGCAAGTGTCGGGATGGCCTGTGGAGCCCACTTTTACAAATTAGCGGCCATAACAACTCTTGTTGCGATACTGGTGTTGATTGGCCTGGGTCAAGTGGAAGGTCCTCTGGCACGTCATAGAAACAAACGCAACATCAGCCCCCCCGGTGACAAAGAAGATTAAGCAATCCAGAAATTGTGTTTCTATTTTCCCAAACTAATTTAAAAGAGGCTTGATGCACATTAGCTCTTGTGCGATAATTCAGTGTTCTGGTGATTGACAGAAGCGAATGATACTTAAATTGAAATAACGATTGGAGATTAAGTAATGATAGGCAAAAGAATAAGACTTGAGAGGATAATAGACCGCAATTCCGGCAGGACGGTTATTATACCGATGGACCACGGTATTACGGTCGGTCCCGTTGATGGTCTGGCGGATATGCGAACGACAGTCGGCAAAGTCGTGGCCGGCGGAGCAAACGCCATCCTGATGCACAAGGGGATGGTCGGTGCAGGATACAGAGGTAAAGGCAAAGATGTGGGTCTGATTATCCACCTCTCGGCAGGAACGTCAATGAGTCCCGACCCGAATGCAAAAGAGCTGGTCTGCACCGTCGAAGAAGCGATTAAGCTCGGAGCCGATGCGGTTTCCGTTCATATAAATTTGGGCGCTGAAACCGACAAGGAGATGCTGCGACAATTGGGTTATGTGAGTCAGCGCTGCTGGGAATGGCAGATACCGCTGGTTGCGATGATGTACACCCGCGGGCCGAAAATCAAAAACGAATTCGACGTTGCCAATGTCAAGCATGCGGCCAGAGTTGCCGCTGAACTTGGCGCCGACATAGTCAAAGTTGCCTATACCGGCAGCAGTGAGAGTTTTGCCGAAGTAGTCGAGGGTTGTCCGGTGCCGGTTGTCATCGCAGGCGGGGAGAAGATGGACAGTGATGAGCATGTTTTCCAAATGGTCAACGATGCATTGAGCGCCGGAGCTATGGGTGTATCAATCGGTCGAAATGCATTCCAGCACAAAAAGCCTGAAGAATTTGTACAGGCAGTGAGCAAAATGGTCCACGACAATGCAAATGTCAAAGAAGCAGTTGCGATAATACAGAGCTAAGACACCTAACAGGAATAGTTTTTACCTAACTTACCGTAATCAGAATAGATATAAGCAAAGGCCAGTTCATCCGGGAAACCG
>CAYXPG010000207.1:0-2827 GCA_964467205.1 uncultured Pirellulales bacterium
TTGTTTTTGCTTAGCTTAGAGGATTTTTTATGAAGAGTTTTCTTGCGAAAAAGGGACAATGCGAGCATAAATGGGTGCTTGTAGATGCCGATGGTGCAATTCTGGGCCGGATGGCTTCGAAAATAGCCCCTATTCTGATGGGCAAGAATAAGCCCACATATACGCCTCATGTTGATACGGGTGATTATGTGGTTGTGATAAATGCCGACAAAATAAAGGTTACCGGCCAAAAGGCCCGCGACAAGGAGTATGATTATTACACGCATTATCCGGGCGGCCATAAGTTCGTAAGCTTTGCGGATATGATGGCGGAAAAGCCGGAAAAGGTGGTTGAATTGGCGGTTAAACGGATGCTTCCCAAGAACAAGCTCGGCAGGAAAATGCTGCAGAAGCTGAAGGTTTACCGCGGGGCCGAGCATGAGCATCAGGCCCAGAGACCTGAAAAGATAGAACTGTTTTAAGGCGGCCCTGTTTTTTAAGGGCGTCCTGAGAGAGAGTGCAAATTATGGCAAAAACCAAAGCTGTTAATCCTGCTGCCAAGGTGACTGTTGCTAAGGTGACTGTTGGCAAGGGGGCGAAATCGCCGGAGTCTCAAAAGCCTTCGAAAAAAGGGCCGGACAAGGGAGGTTACTACTGGGGCACCGGCAGGCGGAAAAGTTCTGTTGCCAGGGTACGAATCAAGCCGGGCAGCGGCAAACTGGTGGTTAATAAGAAAAAGCTTGGAGATTACTTTGCTCGTGAGCAGGACAGAAAAGCAGTTTTGGCCCCTTTGAAGACGGTTGATGTGGAAAAGTCTTTTGATGTTTTTGTCAATGTCAAGGGCGGCGGCACTACCGGACAGGCCGGCGCGACGCTGCTTGGAATTGCCAGAGCATTGAAAAATTACGATGAGAACTATATTCAGCCCCTTCGTGACGGCGGACATCTTACCCGTGACAGCAGAATGGTCGAGAGGAAGAAACCGGGTCAAAGAGGTGCAAGAAAAAGATTCCAGTTTTCGAAACGTTAATGAGTTCGTAGTTTGTAGTTCCCCAAAGCAAATAACGGCAATGGCCTATTTGCAACGGGGCAGGCATAGTTAGTAATTGTCATTCCGCAATACGAAATACTAACAACGAGATACGAGATACGAGTATGATACGAGTTGCCATTATCGGTGCAAGCGGATATACCGGCGCCGAGTCAATACGAATAATCCTGCGGCACAGCGAAGCTGAACTGACTTATCTGAGCGCTTTGCCGGAGGAATGCGGTGCAGTTGCAGAGGTCTTTGGTCAGTTCAGGGGCCGGTGCGAGCTGCAAATAGAGCCGTTGGATTTTGATAAGCTCACCGGCCTGGCCGATGTTGCGCTTTGCTGTCTGCCTCATAAGGTCTCTATGGGCTTTGTGCCGAAACTGCTGGATGCAGGACTGAAAGTTATTGATTTCAGTGCGGACTATCGGATTAAAGATATTAAGATTTATGAAAAGTTCTACGATGTAGAGCATACCGATACGGCTAATCTTGAGCGGGCGGTTTACGGCCTGCCGGAGTGCTTTCGCAAACAGATAAAAGATGCTGATTTAATTGCCAATCCGGGCTGTTACCCTACGGGTGCTTTGCTGGCCATTGCACCGCTGCTTAAAGAAGGTCTTATTGAGACGGACTCGATTATCGTCAATGCGGTAACCGGTTCATCCGGAGCGGGCAAGAATCCTTCGAGCATATTTCATTTTCCCAATATGAACGAAAACTTATTTGCCTATGGGATTGGTGTACATCGGCATATGCCGGAGATGGAGCAGGTGGCCGGCCAAATTGCCGGAGCCAATGTAGATATTCTGTTTCAGCCTCACGCAGGTCCTTTTGACAGGGGCATTCTCTCGACGGTGTATTGTCAGCCGAAAGGGAAAGTTAGCGCAGAACAACTGGCAGAGCTATACGATGGTTTCTATAAAACCGAGCCTTTTGTACAGGTATGCGATAGTGCCCCGGGCGTTAAAGATGTCGCGGGGACAAACCATTGCCATATCTTTGTGAGAAGCGCCAAGGGTAAAATCCTGGTATTTTCAGCAATTGACAATCTGGTGAAAGGCGCATCCGGCCAGGCGATTCAGAATATGAATATCATTTTCGGCCTGGAAGAGACCATAGGCCTGTTGTAGGAGCAACGATGGCTGCCGGCACATTGAAAGTCGCCACGTGTCAGTTCGCTGTGAGCAGTTCTATAAAACGAAACGCCCGGCAAATACAGAAGTATATGGTGCGGGCGAAAAAGGCCAAAGCCGACATCGTCCATTTCCCTGAATGTGCTCTTAGCGGCTATGCGGGCACCGACTTTAGCTCGTTTGATGGTTTCGATTGGCAACTGCTGCGGGAAGAAACCGGGAAGATTATGTTGCTTGCGGCCAAACTCGGCCTTTGGGTCGTGCTCGGCAGTACCCACAGATTAGCTAAAGCCAACAAGCCGCACAATAGTCTGTATCTGATAAACCCAAAAGGTAAAATTGCCGGCCGGTATGACAAGAGATTTTGCATATCGCGTGAGCTGGGCCATTATACGCCGGGCAACAGGTTTGTAAATTTTACCATTAACGGTGTTAGATGTTCGCTGCTGATATGTTTTGAGGTTCGGTTTCCGGAGCTTTATCGCCGGTTGTATAAGCAGGGCGTCGATTGTATTTTCCAGTCGTTTTACAACGCCCGGCAGAAAGGCCCGAGTGTGCATACTCATATTATGCGTCAGTCGATGCAGTGCCGGGCGGCGACGAACTATTTCTGGGCGAGTATGGCAAATTCGAGCGGCTACTATTCGCCGTATCCATCGTGTTTTATACAGCCGGACGG
>CAYXPG010000208.1:0-2784 GCA_964467205.1 uncultured Pirellulales bacterium
ACCAGTTTGCAGTGCACCAGCAGTTTACTTGCCATAATCGGCTGGGGCGGTATTTCGACTTCCGGTATATCCTCTGGCAGTTGGCCCTGTGCGAAGACCTTGTCAAATCCGGCGGCGGCGTCCTCAGCGGTTTTTTCATCGTAAAACTGAGCTACAATTGTTTTGCCCAGGAGAACCTTTGCTTCTTTAGGATGCGTCTTGTTAGAGTCAGTCAGTTCTGTAATCTTTTCGGTCGGCAGGTCGGTAAGAAGCGTGAAGTAGTTTTCCATCATCTCATCAGAAATGCTCATAACCTTGCCGAATATGTCATCTGGCTCATCGGTTACGCCGATGTAATTGCCCTTTGATTTGCTCATTTTTTCTTTGCCGTCCAGGCCGACAAGGATTGGCATAGTAATTACAACCTGTGGTTTTTGGCCGTCAACCCGCTGCAGGTCTCTTCCGACAAGATTATTAAAGGTCTGGTCTGTGCCGCCCAATTCGACATCGCTCTTTATCATAACCGAGTCATAGCCCTGCATCAGCGGGTAAAGAAATTCATGGATGCCGATTGGGTCGCCTTTTTTGTACCGCAGCTCAAAAGTGTCCCTCTCTAACATACGGGCGACGGTCATATTGCTTGTGAGCTTGATAATATCAGCCAGGTTCAGTTCCGCCAGCCATTCGCTGTTGTATCGCACTTCGAGCTTGTCCTCTGATGTGTTTAGTATTTTGCCCGCCTGCTGAAAGTAAGTCTTTGCGTTTTTTTCTATTTGCTTTGAGGAGAGCACCGGTCGGGTCGTGTTTTGGCCGGAAGGGTCGCCGATTAGCGCGGTGTAGTCGCCGATGATAAGGACCGCCTTGTGGCCGAGGTCCTGGAACTGGCGCATTTTCCGCAGCACCACGGTGTGGCCCAGATGTATATCGGGACTTGTCGGGTCAAGGCCTAATTTAATTCGCAGCTGTCGACAATCGTCGGCCGCTTCGATAAGTTTCTCAGCCAATTCATCTTCGGTGTAAATTTCAATTGTGCCGCGCTTCAAAGCTTTAATTTGCTGTGCGATTTTGGCTGTCATATATTTCTCTCTGTAAATCGATATATTTCAAATGCAGATTATAAGGCATAAACAAAGAATAAGCAACCACCAGTTCGACAAATATACGCTGCGGGCAGTCGGTTATTCTTTGGTCTTGTCTTGTTTAATATATGATTTCGCAACAATTGCGTAAGGAATAACAGCCGCAGCGAAAAGGGCGACACAAATGGCCTTTACCTGTCCCTGACTTATCAGTCTGAATAATGGTATTGCCCTGCTCGGCCAGAATATCCGCACGTCTCCGTGATAAATTGCATCGATAAAAACGTGGAGCCATACGCCGAGAATTCCGGAAGCAACCATTTTCCGGAAGCCGGTTTTGTAAGGTATGCGAAGCTGCTGCATTGCCCATTCGAAGGCCGGTTTTGCTTTATAAGCTAAAGCCCCCCATACGGCGCCGGCCACCGCCCCGAACAACAGCGTATGACAATATCTATGACAGGGCCAACCAAGGCCGAGCAGCCCTATAACCAGCACTTCAATGTCAACTATGACGTTGGCCAGCACAAAGACGGGTATATCAATCCACCTGCGCAGCATCAGGGCGATAAATCCACTCGGCCCAAAATGATATGGTGTAAATGGCAAAGGAACCTCACTTCAGAAAATAACAGCAGCTAAATGCCGGTTAAGTACCCGTCTTTTTGTAGATAATTTTGGACATAGTCTTTGATAGCATCTTCAAGAGTGGTTGTTTTTTGGGCGCAGCCGGCGCTGCGGAGTTTGGACATCTCGGCCTGTGTAAAATACTGATACTGATTGCGAATCGAGTCGGGCATTTCGATATATTCAATGTTCGGCTCTTTGCCCATAGCGGCGAAAGTTGCCTTTACCAAATCGTTCCAGGAGCGTGCCCGGCCGGTGCCGATATTGAACAGACCACAAATTTCAGGATTGTCCAGAAAGAACAGCGTCATATCGACGGCGTCCTTGACATAAATAAAATCCCGTACGTATTCGCCGTCGGCGTACTCGGGATTGTGCGATTTAAACAATCCGACCCTGCCGGTCGCTTTTATTTGTTCGAAGGCCTTTAAGATAAAGCTCCGCATATTACCCTTATGATATTCATTCGGCCCAAAGACGTTGAAGTATTTCAGTCCGACGATTTTACTCAGCAGGCCGGTATCCTTTGCCCACAAGTCAAAGTGCTGCTTTGAATAGCCGTACAGATTCAGCGGTTTGAGTTCGTCTATTTTCTCTTCATCGTCGCTGAAGCCCTCTGAGCCGTCCCCGTATGTAGCTGCACTTGATGCGTAGATAAACCGGACATCGGCTTGGGTTGCCCACTGGGCCAGTACCCTGGTGTATTCGTAGTTGTTTTTTGTAAGGTATGCGGCGTTTGTTTCTGTGGTGCTCGAGCAGGCGCCCATATGCAGAACGGCCTCAACGGCAGAAGCGATTTTTCTTTCGATGACCATTTCCAGGAAGTCGTCCTTATGTGCGTAATCAGTGAAAGAGAGATTTTGCAGATTTTTCCATTTTTCACCGGTGCCGTTTGTTTTTTCTTTTGGTAAATTCTTCACCTCATCGCCGGTGAGCTCGTCAACAACGAGAATGTTATTGATTCGGCGGCTGTTCAGTGCCGCTATTAATGCTGAGCCGATAAACCCCGCTCCGCCCGTGACTATTATCATTTTCGAATCCTTTAATTAAGAGCCTATAACAAAATGACTCTGTATTCAAGCGGCTTATTTTCCGTCTGGCC
>CAYXPG010000209.1:0-1064 GCA_964467205.1 uncultured Pirellulales bacterium
TGTTTGCAGGCGGCTTTGGTAAGCTCTCTTCCCCGCCTGGTCCTGCGGACAAAGCCAATCTGCAAAAGATACGGCTCAACGACATCCTCCAAAGTATCTCTTTCTTCGCCTAACGTAGCTGCGATTGCCTCGATGCCGGCAGGGCCGCCCTCATAAACATTCGCCAGTGCCCGCAGAAAAGCCCTGTCCGGCTCATCCAGTCCTAACGGGTCAATCTGCTCCATCTCAAGAGCGCTTTCGACTATTTTTGTGCTGAGGATTCCCTCGCCCTTGACCTGTGCATAGTCGCGCACCCGCTTTAATAATCGGTTCGCCACTCGCGGCGTGCCGCGGGAGCGGGCTGCAATCAACTGGAGCGTTCCGTCCTCACAATCAAGGCCCAGCAGGTTCGCCGAGCGGTCAAGAATCTGCGTCAGTTCGCCGGCGCCGTAAAAAACCAGGTGATAGAGCATTCCAAATCGGCTGCGCAGCGGTGCGCTCAAGAGACCGGCCCGCGTGGTTGCGCCAATCAGAGTAAAACGCTTCAGCGGGAAATTGATGGTCTTTGCGTGAAGCCCGCTGTCAACGGTGAAATCGACCTTGAACTCCTCCATCGCCGGATAAATAAACTCTTCGACCGGCGTGCTCAGCCGATGAATCTCATCGATAAAGAGCACATCACCGGTATTGATATTGCTCAAAAGCCCCATCACGTCGCCCTGCTTTACCATAGCCGGGCCCGATGAGCAGCGAATTCGTGCGCCCATTTCGTTGGCCACGACATTGGCCAGTGTGGTCTTGCCCAGTCCCGGCGGGCCGTAAAACAGAATATGCTCCAGCGGTTCGCCCCTCTGCCTTGCCGCCTCTATCGCAATGGCAATTTTCTCCTTGACGTTGCACTGGCCGACACATTCATCCAGGTTTTTCGGCCGAAGCGAAACGTTAAACTGCTCCTCCTGCTCGTTTAACGGCTGTCCGTTTATAACCCTGTCTATCGCCATAGTTCACGCTAAATATTTTTTTATCTATATATCTTAAACATCGAACATTCAACGTTCGACATCCAAAGTTTAACATCGAACATC
>CAYXPG010000209.1:1164-2770 GCA_964467205.1 uncultured Pirellulales bacterium
TAATACTTGTTACGAAAATTTTTATTAACTCTTCGGTTTCCTGTAAAATGTTGTTTAGTTTTTCTGTTTTTTTTAATGAGTTGTATAAATTGAATTAGCTTAAGCCATCTTTTTGTTTCTCTCAGTTCTTTCAATGAAATACGTAACTTGTGAACAAAGTCTTTTGTAGATTCTGCTGCCTGGGCTTCACCGTGATTGGGATAAGCAGATGTACCAGACCGCAGCAATTGTGCAGCAATATGATTGCCGACTCTCGTATTTGGTAGTTCTTCAACAACTCTGATTATCCTTGCCGAATACTCTAACAACCTTTCTTCCAAATCATACTTTTGCTTGTTCATTTATACCCGGTATTCAACGTTCAAAGTTCGATGTTCGACGTTCGATTGTCCTACACTTCTATTCCCTGTTTTAATCGATAAATCAGCGGTACTAAAGCTTCGGCTGATTTTATATCGGGATGTCTCTTCGCCGCCAGTTCAATCAGTTCCATCACCTCGGTTCTTTTCTCGCCCCAGGCGATGAGTATTTCCAGTGCTTCGGCCTGGTACTGTTCGAGCCTGGGCTCGGCAGGCCGTGAGGCTTCGACCCGCTCGGCAAAGGCCTCTAACTTGCCCTTGAGCTCTGCGATAATCTGCTGGGCCATTCTCTTGCCGACTCCCGGCAGCGATTTTAGTAATTTGTCGTCGGCGTCTTCTATGGCCACCGCTATGGTGGCTATCGGCACACTGAGAGAGCGCAGGGCTTTCTTTATGCCTATCCCTTTGACGCTGACAAACCTGTTAAAAAAATCTCTTTCACTGTCGCTTAGGAAGCCGACCATTCTCGGGGTAAAAGAGCCGCCGCGCGGCGTCCCTTCATAATATTCCATCGTGCAAAGGGCAATGTCCGAACCTATTTTGCCCGAAAGCGCATTTACACAGTAGCCCGGCAGCAGTATTTCATAACCGAGGGCCCCGACCTGCACAAGGGCGCTGTCGGGAGCAAGCTTAACGAGTTTTCCTTCAATCTTTGCTATCATAATTTGCCCTGGGCTGTCACAGCAGCATTATTTATCGAATTTGCGCAGCACATCGCCGCTGCTATGGCATCGGCCACATCGTTCGGCTCCGGCACCTCAGGCAGCGACAAAAGCGTCTTAATTGTCCTTTGCACCTGCTCTTTAGATGCTCTGCCGTTGCCGGTGAGCGATTTTTTTATGCGCGTCGCAGCAAAGCTTCTTACCTCAACGCCCGCTTCTGCGCACTTTTGTAATATAACGCCTCTTGCGTGTCCCATCAAGATTGCTGTTTTCGGATGTGCATAATGCGAGTACAACTGCTCGACCGCTACAACCTGCGGCCGGAGCTTTTCCAGCAGCAACTTGGCGTCTTCGGCTATTTGATTTAATCTTGCCTCTATTGCCAAACTATCGGATGTTCGAAAAACGCCCGCTTCAATCAAAGTATATTCCTCGCCGCCCGTCTCGAGACAGGCGTATCCGCAGACCTGCAAACCCGGGTCGATGCCGAGTATCCTCATTTTCTTCTCCAGTAGGTTCCGTCGGGTTTATCTTCCAAGGCAAATCCGATCTGTCCTAATTTGTTTCGAATGGCATCGGCTGTAA
>CAYXPG010000210.1:0-2712 GCA_964467205.1 uncultured Pirellulales bacterium
GGGCTTTGCATTTTTGGTTTTTGTGGCTTTTTTGTTGAGTTTTTCCAAATCCACTTTGCGGCCGTTCGCATCCACCACTTTTCCATCCTGCCAGGTGTATTCTATCGGCAGGTTGTTTAGTCTTACACGCGTTCCATTTTTAAGTTCCGGATCATTGCTCGGATTTTCTAACGGATCATCAAAAGAACCAAGCTTGTCGTGATCGGGATTTAATATTATTTTTGTTCGCTTGTAGTGATAATCATCCTTTGAAAAGTGTCCTTGTGCATTACGCAAATCACTGTGAGAATCCGCTTCCATAGGCACCCAGACACCTTCGATTTGTTCAAAGCGGACATTTTTTAAGTACGCTTTTGCTGTATCTCCCTCGCCCAATAAATGAGTAAATGAATAATCGCCTTCACTGGCTTTATGAAAAATTTGTGCCGGATGATAACCGTGTTCCGAATCCAGCCAGATTATATATTGTCCACACTTGGTATCGGCCTCAAGCACGAAACATTCCGAGTCTCCGACCTTTTGGGTTTGCCTGCGTACAGAAATATTTTTTGCGTTACGAAGTACGTTATCAAGCCGTTCAGTTCCACTACCCATAAATCCTGATAAATAACAAGCTCCCATAGGAAGATGTGGTTTGAATCCTTTTGAACGTGGAAACCGCCAGGCTCTTCCAGGTCCAATTCCAATTGCTTCGTTGTTAGAATACCCTATTTCTTCGTTAGAAATAGTAAGGCTGTAATTTGGCTTATCTTCATCATATTCACGATTCCCAAGTTTGCCCCAACTATATAGTTGGTTATACATGCGTTGGCTATCAAGATCGTAACGGCATTGTCCACGATAAAAAGCGTCCGAAGCACTTCGACCCATGGGGGAATTAGAAAAACCCTTCAAGGTTTTTTCATACTCTTCAGTAAAACTTGAAGTTGAATCAAGGGCATGACTATATTTATCGAGCAACTGCAAAGCTTTGATAGACTTTTGCCGGGCAGTTCTACGAAGTGTTTTGGCCAAACACAGGCCGATGGCAACTGCAGAAAACATCACTGCAAACAGGATTATTTTTTTAGGGTTTTGCACAGCCGCCTCCTTTCATCCCAATTATACCATATAAAGCAAAGAAGAAGCCATAATTTGAAATTGCTTATGGCCTCGGCGGAGGCATGGGAGGATTTGAGTTGCTATCGGGGCTATCTTTTCTTTCGGTCTTTCCAGCAACTCTGCCGCCGCCATAGCCGCCCATCATACCGCCCGTCCTCCTCCTTCTTCTTGTAGTTCTGCCGGTAGTTTGGCTGTTTGTCGCTGGTTGAGGTTCGTCGGCAGTATCGTAAATTTCATCGGGGACATCGGGCGGCTCCGGGACTGTTTCTATTGGTTGGTCGGCTATAATTAAGTCCGGCTGGTCATAATAAGTTGTTTTGGCGGGGTCGGCCCCTGCTCGAGTATCTTTACCGGGTTGTTCGGTCTGTAAAGTTGTTTGCTGCTGCAGGGCGGGCTGCTCAGGTTGTTTTGTAAGTTGGTTGTAGGTTACTACCGAGCCAACGCCGACAGCAGCCACGACGGTCGCCGTGATAGCCTTAGCTTTAAGGCCTGCTAAAACGGCACCGGTGGTTTTTGCGGCTGTGGTTGCTGTGGCGGCAGCTCCAGAGCCGGTTGCGGCTGTAGTTGCAGATAAAATTGCCATTTTGCCTAATTCTTTCAAAACAAAGGCAGGTGCGGCCTTGACGGCGTTTTGCCCCAACAGACCAGCCAATACAGTGGCGGTTACAATTATACCGCGTTTTTTCAGTTTGTTCCGCAACTGGTCGATGCCAGAGTTAACTCTGCGTGATACGGTCGGCTGGGAGGTGTCCAGCTCGGCTGCGACCTGTTGCATAGTTCGGCCCTGTAAGAAGTGCCGGATGAGAATCTTTTTTGTCTGGTCGTCAAGTTCACTCAAAGCCTGGTCAACGTGAGAGGAGATATCCTCCCATTTTTCAGTTTCCATTGGGTTATTGACCGCGTATTCGGCCTCCCGTCGTCTCCGCGAGGAATCTCTGCGAATCACATCAATGGCCTTGTTTGTAGCTACCCTGTGCAGCCAGGCGGGCAGCGAACCGGTAATTTCTCCTGCGCTGCGCAGCAACTGAAAAAAGGTCTCCTGCACCGCGTCTGCGGCTTTGTTTTGGTCCTGAAGAACCCGCAGGCAGGCACCATAAACCAAGCCTGCATAACACCTTACAATTTCTGAAAACGCCTCAGCATCGCCTGTCCGTGCAAACCGCTGTAATAAGATATTTTCGCTCTCGGCCATTATAATATCTCCCTGAAATATTTGGTTTTTTTCAATCGCTCACAAATAAGTCGCTGCAAAGTGGGAGATTATTCAAGAAATTACTCCTCTACCAGTTTTTATTAACGAACGACCATTCTACCAGCTTAGAGAGGTGTTCAAAACAATAAAAGTGAGAATTATGGATTACTAAGCTAAAAAGGTGGTTGGTGTTTTTGCTGCGGGGCTGAAGTGAAATCAGAAAATACTTTATCCCTAAATTCAGCAGGTGAATTCTGTCATTCCAGCTTTTTGCTTTTGTCTGCCATCTTGTCAAGGCGCAAGAGTGCCACTGTGTATTGTGCCAGCCCTTTTATTTCCCAAATTAACATTTGTGGCATTTCTATAGCTGCCTATTTTGAACAGATATATGAAAAAAAAGCCAGATTCTAATAACGACA
>CAYXPG010000211.1:0-2709 GCA_964467205.1 uncultured Pirellulales bacterium
AAATATGGTTTGAGGGCTTCTTTTCGTGATAAAAGCCCTTTTGGTTAAAATATTTAAGGGTGCTGTTTTAATAAGGTGTAGAATTTATGAAACGAAGAATGATTACAATTGACGGTAATGCGGCAGCGTCATACGTGGCGCATGCTACGAACGAAGTAATTGCAATATACCCGATTACCCCCAGCTCCGGTATGGGTGAAATTGCCGATGCCAGAAGTGCCGCCCGAGAACCTAATATCTGGGGAACGGTTCCTTCGGTTACTGAGATGCAGTCCGAAGCCGGAGCGGCCGGTGCCATACACGGTGCATTGGCGACCGGCGCACTGGCGACCACCTTTACCGCCTCGCAGGGGCTTTTATTGATGATTCCCAATATGTATAAGATTGCCGGTGAGCTGCTGCCTACGGTTTTTCATGTCTCTGCCCGCTCGCTGGCCTGTCAGGCGCTTTCGATTTTCGGCGACCATTCTGATGTGATGGCCTGTCGGCAGACCGGATTTGCTATGTTCGCTTCATGTAATGTTCAGGAGGTTATGGACTTTGCGCTCATCGCTCAGCAGGCCGCATTAGCTTCGAGAGTTCCTTTCATTCATTTCTTCGACGGCTTTAGAACCACTCATGAGGTCCAGAAGGTCGAAGAGCTGACGTTGGATGATATGCGGGAGATGATTGATGATGATTTGGTGGCTCAAACCAGGGCCAGAGCCCTCACGCCGGACAGGCCGATGATTAGCGGAACAGCTCAAAATCCCGATGTTTACTTTCAGGGCAGAGAGACGGTGAATAAATATTATTTAGAGGCCCCGGCGATTGTTGCCGAGACGATGGACAAATTTGCAAAGCTGCTCGGACGCAGCTACCATTTATTTGATTACGTCGGGCCGAAAGATGCAGAGAAAATTATCGTAATTATGGGCACAGGAGCTGATACCACCCATGAGACGGTAGAATATTTAAATAACGCCGGTGAAAAAGTCGGCCTTATAAAGGTTCGGCTTTACAGGCCCTTCAGTGCAAAGCACTTTATAAGTGCTTTACCGAAAACTGTAAAGAAAATCGCCGTATTGGACAGGACGAAGGAGCCCGGTTCGCTGGGTGAGCCGTTGTATCTGGATATACGAACCGCTATAAGCGAAGCGATGGTCGCAGGTGCTCCGCCGTTTGATAAATATCCTCTGATTGTCGGCGGGCGGTATGGATTGGGCTCAAAAGAGTTTACGCCGGCTATGGTCAAGGCAGTTTTTGATAATCTCGATGCCCCAAACCCCAAAAAAGGTTTTACGGTAGGTATTATAGACGATGTAATGCATACCAGTCTGGATGTTGACCCCTCTTTCGACGTCGGCACTGAAAAACTTTTCTCTGCAATGTTTTACGGACTCGGCGCCGACGGAACAGTAGGCGCAAATAAAAACTCCATAAAAATCATCGGAGAGCAGACGGACAATTACGCTCAAGCTTACTTTGTGTATGATTCAAGAAAAGCCGGGGCTGTTACAATATCGCATCTTAGATTTGGTGAGCAAATAATTCGCAGTCCCTATCTGATAAACAAGGCAGATTTCGCCGCGTGCCATAATCCGAGCTTTCTGGAAAAGTACGATATGCTTTCGTCGTTGCGTGACGGTGGAACATTTCTTCTGACAACTAGCTACGGCAAAGATGAGGTTTGGGACACACTGCCGCAGGAAGTGCAAAAGCAAATAATCGACAAGAAGCTTAAGTTCTATATTATAGATGCGATTTCACTTGCTCAGGAACTCGGCCTTGGCGCACACATCAATATCATTATGCAAACCGCATTTTTCAAAATTAGTAATGTCATCCCTGTTGATACGGCTTTCAAAGCTATTAAAGATGCTATCAGAAAAACCTATGGGAAGAAGGGTGAAAAGGTTGTTGCAATGAATAATGCTGCGGTTGATGCCGCTCTTGACAGGGTTTATGAAGTTAAAGTTGCCGACAAGGCAACAAGTAAAATAAGGATGCGTCCGCCTGTTCCAAAGGATGCCCCTGATTTTGTCAAGAAAGTTACCGCTGAACTTATAGCTCTCCGGGGGGACAAGCTGCCCGTAAGTAAGATGCCGGTTGATGGTAAGTTTCCCAGCGGCACGACGCAGTACGAAAAGCGCAACATTGCTGTGGATATACCATCGTGGGAGCCGGAGGTCTGTATTCAATGCGGCAGATGCTCTCTGCTTTGTCCGCATGCTGCTATAAGAATAAAGGCCTACGACGAAGAATACCTTAAGGATGCTCCGGAGACGTTCAAGAGCAACGATGCAAAGGGGAAAGAATTTAGAGGTATGAAATTTACCGTTCAGGTGGCCCCGGAGGACTGCACCGGCTGCGGCGTCTGTGTGGTTAATTGTCCCGCTGTGGAAAAAGACAAAGAGAAGCAGCCAACGGGACGAAAAGCAATCAATATGGTGCCGCAGGAGCCGATTCGCAGCGCCGAGCGTGAGAATTATGAATACTTTCTATCAATTCCAAATACAGACGGCAAACTTTTCAAAGCCGATACCGTAAAGGGCAGCCAGTTAATTCAGCCACTGTTTGAGTATTCCGGTGCCTGTGCCGGCTGCGGTGAAACCGCTTATGTGAAACTGCTGTCGCAATTGTTCGGCGACAGGGCCTTTATCGGTAATGCTACGGGCTGCTCATCAATTTACGGCGGCAATCTCCCGACAACGCCGTACACTAAAAGAG
>CAYXPG010000212.1:0-2692 GCA_964467205.1 uncultured Pirellulales bacterium
GAATGTGATATCGCCCAGCCCCGCCCCGGAGAATACATTGGATATTTTGGCCAAATGGTCCCATTTAACGTCCGGCTCACAGGTGATTTCAATCGGGTCGGTCCGTACTCTTTGCTGCTTAATCAGGCAGTCTCTCATTTTTTCCATCAAAACCGTAAGCCCCATCTCAATTGTTTCATCTTCGATTTGTACTAAGTGAAGTTGACCTATTCTGACCTGGCAGCCTTTCTGCGTTGCAGAAATGTGAATTAGCAGCGGCTGGGGTCTTCCAATTATGTTACTGTCGGCCTGTGCGCTTGGCAGTTGAAACGGCAGGAACTTCTCCTCGGGCCTCCACTTTGCCGCTACGAGAAAAAATATCAGCAGCAGAAATATCATATCTATCATTGGTGCCATGCGCAGGGTGAAGCCGCGTTTTCGCTCGGCAAAAATCCTTTTCAAGCCTGTTTTGAGCATAATTGCTGTACGCTATGTGCTATTTTGTTGCAAATTCGGCGCCTCGATGCAGGGCCTTGGTATTGACCGGCAGGGTTTTATGGTATCGCGCAGCGAGCACGTCGGCCAGGCAGGCCGCTGCTTCATCAGGACTGAACCGGCCCTTCCTTTGCAAATATGCGCCCATGGCGACCATATTTGCGACTTTCGGATTGCCCAGCTCAACAGCTATCTCGTCGGCGGGCACAGCTAATATATCAATTGTCCCATCAAGTTCCGGCTCATCCTCAATCAAAGAGCTGTTCATCACCAGCAGACCACCGGCTTTGATACGTGGGGAGAATTTGTTCAAAGAGGCCTTGTTCATAGCGATAAGCGATTGGGGGCTGGTAATCAGAGGTGAGGCGATGGGTTTGTCCGCAATGGTAACCATACTGTTGGATGTGCCGCCTCGCATTTCGGCCCCGTAAGCGGGCATATAAGTTACTTCTTTGCCGGCCTTCATCGCTGTATCAGCCAGCAGTTTGCCGGCTAATATTATTCCCTGCCCGCCGAAACCGGCGATTATCACCTCTTCATAAAGTCCATCCTCTGCCATTTTCAACCCTTTAAGCGACCTAAGGGAAAAACCTTTGTCATTTCATTTTCGACCCATTCAATTGCTTTCGCCGGCGTCATTCGCCAGCCGGCGGGACACGCCGAAAGCACTTCCACAAGCGAAAGGCCCTTAGCGCCGCTGACCTGCAGTTCAAAGGCGTGCCTGATGGCCTTTTTTGTTTTGCGAACATGGGCCGCATTGTGC
Organism: uncultured Pirellulales bacterium; assembly: GCA_964467205.1. GTDB lineage: Bacteria > Planctomycetota > Phycisphaerae > Sedimentisphaerales > Anaerobacaceae > CAYXPG01. The sequence continues at coordinate 1,238 of CAYXPG010000212.1, forward strand.
AAAGAGCACCGTTCAATATAAATTGCACCCGGCAATACTGCTAATAACTCGGATACCTGAAGCGGATAGCCATGGCTGTCAGCCTCTCGGCCAAGTGGTGTCGTCGTCGTAATCTGGCCAAGAAGTGTTGTCGGTGCCATTTGCCCGCTCGTCATTCCATAAACAGCATTGTTAATAAAAATGACAGTTATTTGTTCACCTCTGTGAGCGGCGTGAATAATTTCCGCAGCTCCAATTGATGCCAAATCGCCGTCGCCCTGATAGGAGAAGATTATTATATCGGGATTGGTCCTTTTCATTCCTGTTGCCACCGCCGGTGCTCTGCCGTGCGCCACCTCTATCATATCTACATCGAGATAATCATACGCCAACACCGCGCAGCCTACCGGTGCTATGCCGATGGTTCGGCCGCGTATCCCTAATTCATCGATTGTCTCTGCTATCAATCGATGTGCAATACCGTGCCCGCACCCGGGACAGTAGTGTGTCGGGCAGTCTTTAAGTGTCGGTGTTCGTTTAAATACAGTTTTCACAGTTTAGTTTTTTCCTGTCCACTGAACGTTTTTTTTGTAGTCAATTGTTTAATTTTTTCCAGCACCTGCTCGACAGTGGGTATGCCGCCGCCGGCCCGACCGTAAAATAATACCGGTGCTTTGCCGGCTACAGCTAATTTCACATCTTCAAGCATTTGTCCGCAGTTCATTTCCACGGTCAGGAACATCCGCAATTCATCGGCTGCCCTGCTGATTTGTTCTGTCGGAAAAGGCCAAAGCGTAATAGGCCGTATCAAGCCGGCTTTTATCCCTTCTTCTCTTGCCTTATCAACCGCGCTGCGAACGATTCTCGCTGCCACGCCGTACGCAATTACTACGATATCGGCTGTTTCAACTTCGTACTGTTCGCAGAGCACTTCGTCCTTTTCTATCTGCCTGTACCTGGCCTGCAGTTTATTATTCAGCTCTTCCAGCACACCCTCTCCGAGCCAGAGCGACCTGACGATGTTTTGCTCTCTGCCTTCGGCGCCGGTCAGTGCCCAGTCTTTGGGCGGCAATTTTCGCCGTGGTTTTTTCTCCAGTACTACCGGCTCCATCATCTGGCCCAGGATGCCGTCGGCCAGCACCATAACCTGCATTCGGTACTCATCGGCCAGGTCGAATGCCAGTGACATACTGTCGGCCAATTCCTGCACGCTCGACGGTGCCAGGGTGATGGTTCGATAATCGCCGTGTCCGCCCCCGCGCGTGGCCTGAAAGTAATCAGCCTGTGACGGTGCGATATTTCCTAATCCGGGCCCGCCCCGCATCACATTAACTATCACCGCCGGCAGCTCCGCACCGGCCAGATAGCTTATACCCTCCTGCATCAGACTGATGCCGGGACTGGACGAAGTTGTCATCGCTCTTTTGCCGGTGGCCGAGGCGCCGAAGACCATATTAATCGCCGCAAGCTCGCTTT
>CAYXPG010000213.1:0-2635 GCA_964467205.1 uncultured Pirellulales bacterium
GGCTGCTCATCAATTTACGGCGGCAATCTCCCGACAACGCCGTACACTAAAAGAGAAGACGGCAGGGGGCCTACCTGGAGCAATAGTTTGTTTGAGGATTGTGCTGAATTTGCAATGGGTATGAGACTGACAGTTGATAAATTCAGAGTAAGCGCTCTTGAATTGCTCGAAAAAGTTGCAGCAGCCGGATGTATTGATAAAAAGCTGGCTGAAGATATTCATACTGCAGCAGTAGCCAGTGACCCGGCCCAGGCCGCTATCGAACAGCAGCGGCTTCGTATAGATAAGCTCAAAGAACAGTGCCGAAAGAGCGATTGTGCAGATTGCAGGCGGCTCTTGAGCATTGCAGATTACTTAGCACGCAAATCCGCCTGGGCACTTGGCGGTGACGGATGGGCATACGATATCGGCTATGGCGGGCTTGACCATGTTCTGGCAACAGGCATTGATGTTAATCTCCTTGTTCTGGATACGGAGGTATATTCCAATACAGGCGGGCAAATGTCGAAATCAACGCCAAGAGCAGCAGTAGCAAAATTTGCAGCCGCAGGCAAACCGGCAGCCAAAAAAAACCTTGGGCTGCTGGCTATGACATACGGCAGTATTTACGTTGCCGAGGTGGCGATTGGTGCAAATGCCAATCAGACCGTTAAGGCATTTGTCGAGGCCGAAAGCTACCCTGGTTCCTCAATTATAATCGCTTATGCGCACTGCATCGCTCACGGTATAAATATGACAAATGGATATCAGGAGCAGAAAAAAGCAGTTGATTGCGGCCATTGGCCTTTGTACAGGTTCGACCCTCGACTTAAAGAACAGGGCAAAAACCCGCTGCAGCTTGATTCCAAACCTCCCACTCTTGATTTGGAAGAATATATTTACGGCGAGAACCGTTATCGCATCCTGAAAAAGACCAATCCGGAAGCTGCGGCAAAACTGCTCAAGCTTGCCAAAAGTGACGTCGCCCAAAGATATGCCTTGATGGAGCAGCTTGCATCGCTTCAGCTTTATGATAAAGAGCAAAATGACCCGGCTAACGATTCTCCTGAGCCGGCTTTGACAAAAGAAGCGTAAATTCTCAGTCGGACTTTTCAAAAGTTGCGACGAATTTGTTTGTAGAGAAGTAAAATGATGAATAGGTTTTATAAGTTCCCGTATTCTCAAATACGTTTTATTGTTGCAGGTCTTGTATGCATAGTGGTTATTGTGATGGCTCTTTTTCTCGAAGGTTGTTCCTTCGATAAACTTAGAACAAGTTTTCTAAAGACCCGAAAAAAGCAAACACAAACCGTCGATTTGGGAAGTTTTGACCCGAATGTAGTAATTCCTTATTACGCTTCTCAGGCAATGGATGCTACCGGGACACTGGATGCCTGGGCGAAAACGAAAACCATACAGGCCGGTGCCATAGTTACTTTTTATAATCCGGACGGCAGCCGTTATCTGACAGAGCAGAATTACCGGATACATCCCTGGGCGAATTCTATTCTGATTTCGACCGTCGAGCCGCAGGGGGTGTTTGCTTGGCAATTGTCGCCTGAAGGTTTCACTGTTCTGAAAGGCGGCGGCAAAGTCGATGCACTGCCGGTTAAAGTATGCCGGCGATATTTTGCAGAAGCAATACTCAACATTACAACGGCGCCGGTGCGCTTTCTGGATAGGGGGGTTGGCTTTAATAAAAATGCTGCGGTTAAAAAAGAAGGATTATGGTATTATCCGGTTGAACGGGCAGGTTCCGACAGCGCCTCGGCGCTGATGGTCTTCTACCAGAACAGCGGCAATTCGTTAGTTGATATGCTTTGGTTTGCTGATATTGACAGAGAGAGCTTTTTTGCCGTTCGAGGCTATAACTATCGCGAGGTTGAAAAGGGAGGCGTCTGGCTCCCTTCCAGGATAGAGCTCTTTAAGACCAATGCGCACAACCGCCTGCAGCAACAGCTGGTTAAAATTGATTTTAAATAGTCAAGTGACAAAGCACTGCAAACCAATCGCCGGTGAATCCGGCCGCATATGTAGGAGTAAATAAGTGAAAAAGAAAGCATTGCCGCATTGCGCAAATTGTAAGGATAAACAATGCAGGGGGGGTAAAGATTGTTTTTCAAAATCAAGCAGCCACCGCAGGTTGTATGATGATGACGGTATAGCGAAATTACACAAGGCTGCATCGGCTGTTGAAGCACGGTACTATTGTAAAGAAACGCGTTTGGGTGAAATAATTCTGTTTGCAAAGGAGTTGGGCTGTAAAAAAATCGGCCTGGCGTTTTGTATTGGGTTGTCGGAGGAAGCAAAGGTTATTGACGAAATTCTTTCGAAACATTTTGAGGTTGCCTCAGTTTGCTGCAAACTTTGTGGTTTGGCGAAGGAAGACTTTGGCCTCGAGAAGATTAAGTCAGGCGATGATGAAGTAATGTGCAACCCGGCAGGGCAGGCGAATGTACTGAACGAGGCGCAGACAGAGCTTAATGTGATATGTGGACTTTGCGTAGGTCACGATGCAATCTTTTCGCAGGTTTCAAAGGCGCCGGTAACAACGCTTATCGCCAAAGACCGCGTCCTCGCACATAATCCGGTTGCAGCTCTTTACTGCAGGTATATCCGAAAAACATTTCAGTAAAAACCACCAATGAAAAATATT
>CAYXPG010000214.1:0-2584 GCA_964467205.1 uncultured Pirellulales bacterium
TGTCTCTTCCCGCCGCCGATAAGAACTGGGACAGAAAACAAAAGCAATACAAAGATGCCGGGGTCTGGATTACGAAGATATTGGAACTTGCCCCCCAGCGCCTCGAGTATCAGACCCAACAGGGCGAGTCCCGGGATTTCGATTACGCAGCCGCAGTCGAGCAGTTCGCAAAGGTTTGCCGGATACCGCCTTCGGACTATTCGCTCCAGGCCGGAAGGGAGACCAAACGCGGCGGCAGAAGGACCAAAAGTGCGACTGTTAAGATAAAACCGGTCGATGTAGGAAGATTCGCCCAGTTTCTTTCCAAAATGCTCTTTCAATGGCCCGACCTGCAGTGCGAACAGTTGAAGCTCACAAAAGAAAAGGGCGGACCCGACGTCTGGAAGGCCGACATGAAACTCACTTACTACTACTGATTGCTCGTTAGATTCGTAGGGTATGCCCTGCATACCATTTCTTTCCGGTGCCACCCTTTTCTCCGAAAAGGGTGCCTGTCCCATTTAGCATGTAGGATGGGCAATCCCGACATGTCGGGACCCATGCAGTCTGCTAATCAATCGGCCAAAAGATACGGTCACCACTTCCTTCCCACAAAGCATCTTCCGGATTTCGGGTGCCACCATCATCTTCAAAATTCCCGCCTACACTATATAACACAAAATCATCTTGTCGTCGTTCGTATCTCAGTGGTCCGTCGCTATAAGGGTCGTCCGGAAGTTCTTTTAGATAACCTGCCTCCACAAGTTCCTCTAACTTTTCCGGATACTCACTTTTTTCCTGCTGCCACCGCCTCAACGCAAAAATTGTTCTTACCGCTTCGTATTGAGATATAATCTGGTACCTCATATCGACACGTTTGAGCATGGTGGGGATATGTTTAATGAGCAGGTGATGAATAAGCGAGTAATTCTTTTCGTCAAGGGTCGAAGCGAGCTTTGCTGTATGGTTCTCTTCCGTAGCTCGCCGATAGGGACTGGTTTTAAGGTCCCTGCTGAGAGACTCGAACAGCACATCATACCTGGCGATGGTTTCATCCCGGCCCGCGTGAACCATACTCTGCGCAATATAAAAAGGTAAAGGTTTCTTGGGCTTCTCCCTCTCCGACGGCGAGTACAAAGTGTAAAAGTCCTTTAACCTTTCGGGAATTATATGCCCGCCACCGGGACCTCCATCCGTGAATGTTCGCTGAACTGTGTCCATAAATATTGTTCGTATCGGCTCGGGATTCCATTTCGGATAATCTCGCTGTGATATTTGCAATAGTTGTTGCTGAACCTGTTTCAAATCCGCTGCTGATAGCTGCTCGCTTGCCGTGATATGTGCCAGTGCTTCACAGACTGAAGCGGTATAAATTTGGCCGATAGCATGTTCATAAAAAATGTTGTTTTCACCCTGAAGGTTCCTCGCCGCTTTCAACATTATGAAACTGTCCTCAATCACCTCAGGTATCTGATTTTGCTCTAAGTGTCTCCACAGCCGCCATCTGCCAAGGCGAAGCAGGTCGAATAAAGTATTGCCTTGAGGATAGAGTAATCCTATCAGCCACTTTTCTTCGTCTATAAAGTCTTCGGATTTTATAAAGCATAGCTTCTTTAGACTACCCATTGCAAACTGTTGCCAAGAGTCTTCATTTTCCTCTATCCATTTTAACAAAGACGCTTTCGGAGCCTCCTTTATTTCTTCAGGCCTTTTGTACCCATTACTCCACTGGCTCCGAATAAAATTCTTCATCCACTTTTCGGGTTGGACGTAGAGCTTGCCGGCCTTTTCATAATACGGCCAGGCGTTGTCGCCTTCTGAAACGCCCGACCGGCCGGTTTCATTAATCATCGCCAGATAATCAATATCAACTATGCACCTTCCGTACATAAACCACAACGTGTACAGACAAAATAATACGATTAACAACCCGGCAGCCTGACAGGTTCGTATCAGCCCCTTGAGCCACACCGGCCGACAGCGTTTCTTACCCCGGCGGATGAGTGTCGCCAACAGCTTTTCGTCGCCAAACTCGCCGGTTAGTTCTTCTGCGACCTTTTCTTTTTCATGTTCGTTTTCAAAATCTCTCAGTTCGTCCTCAAAATGTCCCGCTAATTCTTCCCTTACCTCGCTCCGCACCTTTTTGCGGTAGCGCATCTTCCTGATGACCGATTCTATATACTCCCTTACACAGCCCGGCAAATGTTCAATATCGTATTCCTTACTTGCAGCTTCTTTCCTCACTTTTTTTGATGCGAGATAAATACAACCTGCCGAAAAAATCAGTACCGGCCCTGCCATCACGACCGTTGTTAAAACATCAGGAAAAAACAGGGCGATAACCACATTTACGAGAGCCAGCATTGTCCCGATCAGCACAGTTACAATGAACCTTGTCGGTATGAACGAACCGGCACAAAGTGCAACAAGTATTGTTGTCGGCAAAAGAATAAACGGAGGCAGCAGCAACCTCCACACTACCAGGTTTGTAAACTCCAGTACTGCTCCGAGCAATGCCCCCGTAAGGATTGTCAGAATGACTTTTCCAGCTTTCATCAAACAACCTCAAACGTTCAATTTACCGCACCGGCCAAAAAACCGCATC
>CAYXPG010000215.1:0-2560 GCA_964467205.1 uncultured Pirellulales bacterium
TGACATTTTCTCAGTCCCGCAAAACAAAGCCAATTCAAACCCAATCAAACCCAATCTCAAACCACCCCCGAAAAGCGATTCTACAATTTTGATTTTTAACTTTTTATTTTCTTTTTATGGCCTGAGCCATTCCCCATCGAGCGTCAAAAAATCTCTCAAAAGATTGACCGTCAAACAGCTATGGGCAGGCAGAACCATCAAAACATCCCCAATCTTAATCTTATCAAAGTACCTTTTATCCACCTTCACAACCCCATGTGCCTGACTAAGCGATGATACGTAACTGTTCTCAAGCGCACTGCCCCAGCCCGTCTGCTTCGGCAGAGCGATACAGCCGTAGGCCTTAGTGCCATCCTGCAGCGTAAAATAATCTTTTGAAAGATGGTCCGCACCGCCGTAGATAATAACTTCATTTCTCTCTTTATGTTTTGCCACCACCGGACAGGCCGCCACAACAGCTATATCTTCCTGTGAGCAGGAGCCGAGATTCATTTGCTGGACGTCATAAAAGACAAAGTTGCCCGGCCGAATCTCATCAACCCCCGATAAGTCCTCAACCACACTGCACGTCGGCGTATCGCCCACCGAAACCTGCACATCATCAAAACCAGCTCTTTTAAGAGCCTCTTTTGCGCTGTTCATTTTCGAGATGGTATCAAAATAGATTTCTTTTATCTGCTCTTTTGATTTTGCATGGTACGAATGGCCCGAATGTGTTAATAAGCCGCAAAAGCTCAGCATATCCGCTTTTTCAATTTCCCTGGCAAGTTCAACCGCCTCCGGCGCCTCTTCCCAGAGAACTCCGGTTCTGCCGTAGCCGGTATCGATTTTGAGCCAGATGTTCACCGGATATTTAAGGTTATTTGCCAAAAAACAAATCGAATCCTTTGATTCGACAAGCAAATGCAAAGTGAGGTCTTTGGCCAGTGTGTTTATCTTTTTTATTTGTCGCAGGTTTACGGGGAAAGCAATGCTGATATCTCCCCAGCCGTCTCTTGCGAAATATTCCGCCATATCGACTGAATAGACGGTAATAGAGCTAACACCGTATTCTCTAAACCATCGGCCTACATGTGCAGATTGATGTGTCTTAAAATGCGGCCGAAATTTAACTTCGCTGCGTCGGGCCTTCTGAGCCATTTTCTCGATATTTTTCAATGCCCTGTTTTTGTCCAGGACAAGAGTTGGTTTTTCAATATTTAATTTCACTATTATTACCTCCAACTTTGCAAAAACGATATTCAGTCGAGCATTTCAAGAACGACTTGCGCAACCTTCTGCGGCGCCTTAGTTTGTCTCAACGGAGTTGTCAAATCAATAAGGCCGCTGCTGATTTGAGCTAACTTATCTCTATCAGCTAAAAGCTGTTCGATGGATTCGACTATTGGGTCGATTGAGGAGAAATACGGCATAAATTCCGGCACTAACTCTTTGTCTGCCAGGATGTTAACCAACGAGAGGAATTTTGTCCTCACCAGCCACCATCCCACAAGATGCCATAGTATTCTGCTGGTTTGGTACATAATGACCATCGGGCAGCCAGCCGCTGCCACCTGCAGGGTGGCGCTGCCGCTGGCGATGATTGCAAAATCCGCTGCCGCTGCACTTTCGGCTACGGTGCGAATGCTATAGCTGCATTCAAAACCCCTAAGTTGTTTTTGTTTAAGGAGTTGCTCTTTTTCGGAATCGACGGCTACGGTGGTGAAAACGGCGGCGGGATACTTTTCTTTTAAGCGAAGGGCAATCTGCTGCATCGGCGACCAAAGTGCGTTAATTTCGGCGGGGCGCGAGCCGGGTACAATGACAAAATGTGCGTTTTGAGGCTGAAAATCAGTATAATCTTTTCTGTAACGAGTCAAATCAAAATCGAGTTCATCAAGCAGTGGATGGCCGACAAAAACGACGTCGATGCCTTTTTGGCTGAACCAGTTTTGCTCGAAAGGTAGAATACAGCAGAGTTTATCGCAATACTTTCGCAGTTTGCGAATTCGCCAGGAGGCCCAGGCCCATAGCTGGGGAGCAACGTAAAAGAGGGTTTTAATATTGGTTTTTTTTGCTGCTTTTGCGATGTGGAAATTAAAAGCAGGGGAATCACAGACAATAACCAAATCGAGCTTATTGCTTTTGAAGTAACGAGTTATGCGTTTGAACAGCAGGTAATAGTGGGCGATTTGGGTCAGTGGTTTCAGGAACATAGCGGCCTTGCCGGTGGTAGATTGTAGTAGTTTGCAGCCGGCGTGGGCCATTTTTGGCCCGCCGACGCCGACGAACTCGATATTGTAAGTGCTTTGCTGCAGGGCGGTTATAAGAGCGGCGAAGTGGGCGTCGCCGCTGGGCTCGGCGGCGCTTAGAAAAATACGATATGTTTTGTCGTTTTCAGGCATAAGTAAGTCTATATGGTACTTGGATTGGGCAAATAAGCAACCAGATATTGTCGGAATCAGGCGGTTTTCGGCAAGAATTCACGGGCTAAAAAGAGAGATTGGGGCGTAAGGATGGGGCAAATAGGTGAAATGGGTAAGAAAAAAACGTTCAAAAACGTTTGAAAACATTCAAAAAC
>CAYXPG010000216.1:0-2547 GCA_964467205.1 uncultured Pirellulales bacterium
CATTTTCCACCCCCTTTTGTCTTTTGTCTTGCGTCTTTGGTCTTACTGTTGCTCGCCTCCGGTTCGGAAAAATCAGTCTCGCGCAGCGACTCCACAATTTTGCATTTCGATTTTTATTACTTTATTTTTCTTTGTGTTGTTAACAGTTTTTCAGCGATTATAAACGCAGCATCTTTTTTCGCGACCGCTTCGCAATTCTTCCGCATCTGCTTCAGCCTAACTTCATCTTTCATCAGCTTTTCCAATTCCTCGGCCAGCCAATCCGACCGCTCTTTTTCGTCCGGCAGGTCATCCACGATTATTGCAGCTCCGGCCTCAACCAGTTTGCCCGCATTTAGGTACTGATGCATATCCTTATGATACGGATACGGCATACAAATACTCGCCACACCCGCAGCGGCATACTCAGCCACACTCACCGCCCCGCTTCTGCCGATTACCAAATCCGAAGCCGACAGAAGGTCCGCCATCTCATCGCAGTAATCCAAAATCTTATAGCTGATTTTCGCACCGGCGTATTTTTCATTTACTTTTTCAAAATTGGCCCTGCCCGTCAGATGAACTATCTGCCAATCGTCGGCGAAAGCACTCAATTTATCCAGCAGCGAACATACCGCATCGTTAATATTTTGTGAGCCGCTTGATGCACCGGTTATAAGCAGCGTCTTTTTATTCTCATCAAGCCCTAACTGCTCTATCGCTTTTGTCGGCTGGGGATTTTCAAACCCACTTCGCAGGGGACATCCGACGGTATGAACTTCGGCCTTTCGCCTGATAAAATATTTGGCTGTCTCTTCGAACTGTACAAAAATCTCATCCGCCCAGCGGGATGTTATTTTGTTTGCTCTTCCGGGTACAATATCGACATTCAAAAGTTTAACATCAATTTTGAGTTTATGTGCCGCCCTGCAAACTGACGCCGACACAAACCCGCCGATGCCGATGACTGTCGGATTTTCGCTTTTTGCGATTATCTCTTCGGCGACTCGGCTGCTTTTCAAAAACGCACAGATAAACTCTATTAGTTTGCCCGGCCGGGCTGAAAATCCTTTAGCCGGAAGCTGTGTGAACTTAAAATCGGTTTGTGAAAGGATTTTAGCGTCGATTTCACGACTGCTTACAAAGAAATGTATTTTCGCTTCCGGAACGAGTCTGGTTATTTGTTCTGCAACAGCAACAGCGGGATAGATATGTCCGCCGGTCCCTCCGCCGGCAAAGAAAAAAGTTCTGCCGTTCATCGTTTCTTTTCTCCCGCTTTTGGTTTTGGTGATTGTTTGGCGATATTCATCAGCACACCCACCGCAGCCGCCGACAGCAGCATACTTGTTCCGCCGGCACTTACGAACGGAAGCGGTATTCCTTTTGTCGGCAGTACGACCGTCACTACGCCTATATTAAGTGCAGCCTGAGTAGCGATTGTCAGGACAATTCCGCACGCCAGAAGTCGGCCGAACCTGTCTTTGCAGCGAGAAACAACCAGAATCCCCAGCCAGAGGAAAGCGATAAACAGCCCGATTACTACAGCAGTGCCGACAAAACCGAGTTCTTCACCGATGATGGCGAAAATAAAATCCGTTGTATCTTCCGGCAGATGCCCGTATTTGCAAATTCCCCTGCCTAAACCTTTGCCCCACAATCCGCCGGAACCCAGTGCAATCAAAGACTGATTTGCCTGATAAGCGGCGGAATCAGCCCATTTTTCAGGATTAAGAAAAGCTGCAATCCTGCGAACTCTGGCAGGTGAGCTAAATAAAGCTGCGCAAAAAGCAAGTGCGCCAAACGGAACAAGGGTTAAAATGTGCCAGAGTTTTACGCCGGCGATTATTAATAACAAAAAAGCCAGAAGTGTTATAAATGCTGCTGTGCCAAAATCTTCGATGATTATTAATGCAACAACAATCCCAATAGCCAGACAAATCGGGACAAATCTTTTGCGGTATAACCCTAATGTATCATTGAACTTATCACAAAAGGCGACGAGGAAGAAAACGATTGCCCATTTGGCCAGTTCGGAAGGCTGAAAACTAATCATAAACTGGCCTGCCGGGATACGGAGCCAGCGCCGAGCACGGTTTATTTCGGTGCCCAACTGCGGAATTAAAACGATTATAAGTAACGCTATGCTAAGGACTAACAAAAAGAGGGTTGGGGATTTATACCAGCTGTTTGCGAAACTGAATCTGCGATAATTGATGCGGGAAACAGAGTACATAATAATACAGGCAAGGGGGAAAAAGAGGATTTGTCGCAGGCCGGTGAAATCATAAAACGCTCGTAAGCTGTGCTGCTGACTTAGGTTAACGTCGGCGGAGAAGACAAAGACGGTTCCGATGGCCATCAAAACAATAACAACGGCCGGGATATAATCGGGGACCGGGTTGGCTTGGCTTTTCGTAACCACTTTATTTTCTTAGAGTTATGTAACAATTCGTTTGTGCCTGGCAAAGGAGTAACAGGGCAACTTAACAATGTATTTTCGGCTTATTCTGGGCGTTCACAGCAGAATTTATCGCAGTTTAAGCGGCAAGTCAAGGCAATAGAAACCGG
>CAYXPG010000217.1:0-2540 GCA_964467205.1 uncultured Pirellulales bacterium
GACTTGCATGTCTTAGCCACGCCGCCAGCGTTCGTTCTGAGCCAGGATCAAACTCTTCAATTTGTATCGTTGACTAAGCCCCTTTCGGGGCGGTGTCTTCGAAAAATTGGACTCAACGTTTCGCTCACGCAACGAAAGTCAGCGTCCAGCCGCAGAATAGGATTCCGCGACATGCACACTCATTTTATTAGAGTTGGCGACAAAGCGTGAATAATGCCGCCAGCCCCACACTTTCGCTGCTTTGGCTGGTTTGACTGTTAACTTGTAAAAGAACCAATACACCCCCCTTTTTCGGCGGCCTCATTGCCATGCCGATCGATATACTGCGCTCGGCGCGCACATCCGATATTTCGGCACACACACATCTTCCCTGGTTCATCAGCCTCCGAATATACTATTTTACGCCAAAAAAAATTGCTCGTCAACCAAATTCCTGAAAAAATTCCGAAAAATCTTCTTTTTTTTCATTTCCCGGCCTTTTGGACCTTTTTTGGCCTATTTTTTCATCGGCAGCGGCGGTCGAGGCCTTAATTTGGAGGTAGGCGCAATAGAAAACCCGGTTTGGCCCGGACGGTTGGCGGATTCGTTGCGGCAGGAACCCAAAAAGCGACGGTTGCATTTCGGGTGATAATCTGAGAAAATCAGCACCGACCCGTAATTGGCAAGGCAAAATACTAACCACTAACGACTGAATACGAACGATGGTCAAGACCTACAAAATAAAGGTGCAAACGAAGGGCAACTGCCAGGTTGTGGATTTAACACCGGACGTGCGGTCGGCGCTGGCCGACTCAGGCGTAGCAGACGGGGCGGCCGTGCTTTTCAACATAGGCTCAACGGCGGGTATCACAACGATAGAATACGAGCCCGGGCTGGCGAACTATGACATGGCGGCGCTGTTCGAGAAAATCGCTCCGGAAAACGGACATTACGAACATGAAAAGACCTGGCACGATGACAACGGGCATGCGCACGTCAGGGCGGGCCTGTTAGGCCCATCACTCAGCGTGCCCATTGTCGATGGCGAATTGACCTTAGGCACATGGCAGCAAGTCGTGCTCATCGATTTCGACACACGAGCAAGAACGCGCACCATTATCTGCCAGATTATCTCCTGAGCAGCCCTGTATCGTTGTGGCAACAAACCAGGGAGAATGATATGCCGTGCATACCCTGCCGACACCCAATTCATGGTTCGTAAACAATCCTGATTTGTTTGTCGCCTGTCCTCGTAACAGCGATTCGTTTTTTGTTGTGCTAAAGGTTAAATGGTTGCGTGAGGCGGGCAGGAGCGATAAACTAAAGCTGGCATGGTAAAGAGATTTCGACAGATTGCTTCTCTTACAGCGTTTAGCCGTGTGCCGGATCTGGTTCGCAACATGGCCTTTTCCTACTTCCCGGGCACAAGCGGGGTAATGGAGGGCTATTGGTTCTGGAAATATATGGATAAACCTGTCCTGAGCGTAGTCGTAGGATCTGGCAACCTTGTAAAACTCGCAAAACTCAGGAAACAATCGCCATTTATCGGCCAAAAAACGTGGTTTTGAAAAAATATTTCAGTTTTTCCCAGATTTTGCTTGAACTAATATCGCAAATATGCGATATTATATATAGAGGTAAGGATGCCAAAAACGAACGTTATTGTATATCAGGAAAAAGATGGAACCGTGCCGTTGCTCGATTGGCTCGATGGTTTGTCGCCTAAGGTTCAGGATAAATGTATCGCTCGGATAGAGCTGCTCGCAAAACATGGCTATGCCCTCAGACGGCCCATCTGCGATTTGTTAGCAAACGGTATTTATGAGTTGCGAGTCAGTTTTAACCACGTGAATTATCGTATATTGTATTGTTTCCAAGGGAAAAACATTGTGCTTCTTTCGCATGGCTGCACCAAGGAGAAAAAAGTGCCAAAGAGAGAAATTACCAAAGCTGTAAATAATGCTAAGAACTACGTTAAGGATCCGAATGCTCACACTTATATAGGAGGGCTTTAATCATGGCAAAACGAAAGACTACAAAAGATGCTGTAAAAGTTCTGCACAGCCGATACATAAAAGGTAAGCCCAAACGGCTTGAATCCTTAAAGAAAGAGCATGAAGCACTCGACATTGCATCCCAGATTTACACTATAAGAAAAAAACAAGGTCTTAGCCAAAAACAACTTGCTAACCTCGTCGGAACTACACAATCGGTTATTAGCAGATTAGAAGATGCTGACTATACCGGCCACAGCCTCCAAATGCTCAACCGTATCGCCGGTGTCTTGCATTATAAAGTCAAAGTACGCCTGATCCCCGAAAAAAAAGCTTATGCCTATGGCTGACTACGGCTTCTGAAGTCAAATCCGGCAACCTTGTAAAACTCGCAAAGCTCAGAAAACAATCAACACCCACGGTGGCTGGCTAATAAAATAGAAACAATAGATTTGGTTGAATCACGATTGAAAAAAGCAGACAGCTTAAAAAGCTAAATGTTGACATATTTGCTCTCTGTAGTAAAATTTACAACACTTGCAGTAAATAATACAACAAGGGGATAAT
>CAYXPG010000218.1:0-2529 GCA_964467205.1 uncultured Pirellulales bacterium
GCACAGGCGGGCAGATTCTCGAACAATTTGTCTGTTTCATTCCTTTTCACTTTTCGGCCTTTCCTTTTATTTTTTTAAGCCGGCCAAAGAGCCCCGCCGAAAACGAGGTTAAGGCCTGTTGTGAGTTCCTTAAGCTCTGCTTTTTGCTTTGCCAGTTGAGCTTTGCCTTTACTGGTGATTGAGTAATATCGTCTCTTTCGGCCGGAGTCGGCTTGCTGCCATTTGCCCTTGATGAGTTTCTTTGCTTCGAGGTTGTACAGCAGGGGATACAGCGTCCCCTTGCCTAATGTCAGAATATCGCCGCTTCGCTGCTCGATGGCCTGGCTCAACTCATAGCCGTACATCCTGCCGCGGGATAAAATCTCCAGCACTACAGCCGGCGCTATGCCTTTTAATAGCTGACTTTCAAATTTCATAAAATTCTCCTTGTTTCACTTTTTAGTCTTGCGTCTTATGTCTTGAATCTTGCGTCTTTTATTATGTTTTACATATTATGCTATGCAAACTATGCAATGTCAAGTAAAAAATTTAATTTTTTCTAAAAAATTTTATTGACCGCACAATAACCGGATTCCCTCACAATCCGCTAATATCGTCTCTCCGGCAACCCATCAGTAGTTGGTATGTCAAAAAGGACGCCCGCCATAATCAAAGACGTTTAACCTCTTCTTACCGGCTGAATAGCTCGTCGAACTCAAACTCCGCTTTGAGAATCTCCTCGGACATATTAACATCAGCCGGCACACCTCTGGTAAGGGTCACATTCCCGGCCAACAGCGGCGTTACACCAAGGGTCAAAACAAAAATTAGAGCTGCTGTTCGCAATTTCATTT
The DNA here is from genome assembly GCA_964467205.1 of uncultured Pirellulales bacterium. Taxonomy (GTDB): domain Bacteria; phylum Planctomycetota; class Phycisphaerae; order Sedimentisphaerales; family Anaerobacaceae; genus CAYXPG01. The sequence continues at coordinate 834 of CAYXPG010000218.1, forward strand.
GGTACTTTCCGTATTTCACTGGGTTAACTTAAAAAATAGTTTTCAATGACATTCCTTATACTCAAATTTGTATTGTTTGTATAGTATCGAGGGGGTTTTTTGAACACCTCTATAATCCTGTGAAGAATTGCTTCTCATTTGCTTGTAAAAATATGCTTTTCGTGATAAAATAGCTGTGAACTTGCTCAAGAGGCCGCATTTGCACAGAAAAATGTACGCAATACGCAATCCGATATACGATATACGAGTATGGAGCAGTGGCCGAGCGGCTTAAGGCGACGGTCTTGAAAACCGTTGTACCGAAAGGTACCGGGGGTTCGAATCCCTCCTGCTCCGGTTTCTTTTCAACAATTTAGATTACGAATGTCAACCTACGAATTTATGAGCAAGGTTGCAAAAGTAAAATTCATCGACTATCAGACAAGTGTAACAAAGTCGCTGGATTTAATCGGGGCTTCGAGCAAACTGCCCGAAGCCGGCTTTGTTATTATCAAACCCAACCTCACCAATGCCGACGGCCCGCCCGTAACAACCAATGTCGCCGCAGCTGAAACCGTTTATAAATACTGCAAGGCCAATTGCCGCGCCGAAATTACTATAGGTGAAGGCTGCGGGCAGGGAACAACCTGCGATACTTACCGCGCTAACGGCTATACGAAACTGGCCGAAAAATATGGCATAAGACTTATCGACTTTAACACCGAACAAACCATCCTCGTCAGAAATAAAAATGCCCTGCAATTGAAAGAGTTTCATATACCCAAGATAGTGCAGGATGCTTTTGTTATTTCATTGCCGATTCTAAAAGACCACAGTTTCACAAAAACCACCATTGCTATGAAGAATATGTTCGGCATTGCACCTGAGCCGTTTTATTCCGGCTCGTGGAACAAGTCAAAATTACATTCGCCGTCAACCCATAAATCCGTCATTGATGTTTGTCTTTATAAAAGGCCGGACCTTTGTATAGTCGATGCCGTAGTTGCTCTCAAGGGTATGCATCTTGCGGGCGAGACTAAAAAAATCGGTCTTATCCTTGCGAGTTTCGACCCTGTAGCAGTCGATGCTGTTGGCAGTGAGCTGCTTGGTCACAATCCAAAGAAAATAGAGTACCTGCGCCTTGCCAACGGCCTGCTGGGCAGTATGGATAATATTGAGATTTTGGACGGCTAAATCATAATCTGATTCACCTGATGTTGCTGCCTGTCTGTCCTGAGCGAAGCACAGCAAAGTCGAAGGGCCGGTTCGCCCTGCGCCCTCATCGCAATAATCAATAAAAAAACAAGCTCTGGCTTTGCCGGAGCTTTCCGCTTCGTTTAGCCCCCAGTCCTCAGGCTGTGTCGCAATAGCTCTTAGCTTACAAATTTTTTATGTGTATTACGCAAAAGTCATAAAGATTTTTTGTTAATGGTTGTTATCAAACATTTTTTGGGCTGTGTTTTGCCAAGATATTGACTTTTTCTTTAAGATATTGAAATCCCTTTGCTGCTTTTCAATTCTCAAGCATTGCTATCAAGCAGGTGATGCCAATGATGCTGATCATTCTTGTGATATTGAAGCAGCTGGCCAGGATAGATGCCTCATCTTTGACGCCTTCGAGACCTCTTAACAAAAAACCGCTAACCTTTAAGTTATGCTTTATATGGCCGAGCGGCTGGTAATCGAATTGAGTAATTAGTTGTTGAATTTGCTTCGT
>CAYXPG010000219.1:0-2503 GCA_964467205.1 uncultured Pirellulales bacterium
TTGTCCGCCATAGCTTTATGCAAAGGCGGATTGATTTCCTTTTCTATCCACTATATAAAGCTGCTAATATGCTCATTGCGTTAAAGATTGCGTGCATAAAAATCGGCCTAAACAAAGAGCCGCTTTTCTCATACGCATAACCCAGACACATACCTAATACAAATAGTGCCGGCCAATGCACCGGGTCCTGATGGGCCAGAGCAAACAAGCCTGAGCTGAGCACAATCGAAAGCCACGGCCTGATAAAGGACGACCGTATCATCGACTGAAACAGCCCGCGAAAAAGCATCTCTTCAAACACCGGCGCTATGAAAACAGCGGTAATAACAATCATTATTCTGATGGCAACTTGAGGGTATGCTGCTACTAATTCGAGTTCCTCGTGCTGCTGTATCTGGAAATCCTGTCCCTGTATAAGCTGCCCGATTTTTGTCGTCAGCAGAAGCACCGCCAGTACCAGGGGCCAGACGCTAAGCAGATTCACCGGCGCAGCAAGAAAATCCCTGCCGATTGTTTTTACGTTCAGCCCGAACCCTTTTAGCCGCCGGGCAAAACTTCTCTCTGCTAAAAAAATAGTTACCACCATTGCTGCGAGAGTGCCAATGCAGAGAACAAGGTTGTGGATGAAAACTACCTGCCAGTCCGGCAAATCGGCTATCGCCTTTGCTGCAATTGCTGTTACGACCAAAGCAGCCACCCACCAGATAAACAGTGGTATAAACGGCAGATAACCGGGCATATTATTTCGACGCGGTATTGAATCAGCCAGCGCCTTTCTGCCCAGAGAAGTTTTTAGCATCCAGCAGCCAAATATTATCAGCCCGGCCATGCAGATAATATGCCCTGCCGTTATACCACCGCCGATTTGCTTAATAATCTCAGGAACATTCATAGATATAAAATTCGCAGATTATTAGCCGCGAATTCTCACCAATTTGTTCTCTGTTTTAATTTATGGTAAGTCGCGGCCAAAATCGTCTTGAAACCGAAAGCCTTTTGTATTAAATTAGTCCTGCCTTTTCAAGGAAAATAGATGATGGACGTATTTCACATTGAAGGGCCGGTTCAGCTTTCCGGCAGCGTTGTTATCAACGGCTCGAAAAATGCCTCTTTGCCGATAATGGCTTCTGCCATTTTAGCGCCCGGCAAATCCACCTTTAAGGCCGTCCCTGACCTTTCCGACATTTCCGTCTGTGCCAGACTGCTAAGCCGGCTCGGCTGTAAGGTAACCAGAGACGGCGCCGGTGATTTGTCTATAGACTCGACTGTGATTGATAATCCCGTCGGCGATTATGAAATCGTCCGCAGAATGCGTGCCAGTATCTGTATACTCGGCCCACTGCTTGGGCGCTGCGGCAGGGCTGAGGTCTCGATGCCCGGCGGCTGCGCAATCGGCGACAGACCCGTTGATATACATCTGCGGGGACTGCGACAGCTTGGCGCAGAAATTCATCTAAAGAACGGCTACATCGTCGCAGAAGCGGCCGGCGGCCTTGTCGGCACAGACATTTTTCTCGGCGGACCTTTCGGCTCGACCGTTCTCGGCACAGCAAATGTCCTGATGGCTGCAGTTCTGGCAAAGGGCAGGACAGTTATAGAATCGGCCGCCTGCGAGCCGGAAATAGCCGATTTGGCGAACTGCCTTAACAAAATGGGCGCAAAAGTTACAGGTATCGGCTCGCCCCGTCTGATTATCGAAGGTGTCAGACAGCTTGCCCCCACCGAGTACCAGGTAATAGCCGATAGAATCGAGGCAGGGACATTTATGGTCGCCGCCGCGATAACACAAAGCGAATTACAACTGCATAATTGTCGGCTCGGTGATATGATGGCCGTCGTCGATAGGTTGAGAAATATCGGCGTGATGGTCGAGGGCAATAGGGATGGCTGTGTCGTTGCCCGCACCGGCCCGATTAAGACCGCCGATGTTACCACCCAGCCGTACCCGGGCTTTCCTACCGATTTGCAGGCCCAGTTTATGGCGCTTTTGGCACTGGCCGACGGTAACAGTGTTATAATCGAGAAAATCTTTCCCGACAGATTTATGCACGTTGCCGAACTGAATCGAATGGCTGCCAATTTACGCAAAGAAGGCCCTACCGTCATTGTGGCTGGCGTAAAAAAGTTAATTGCCGCTCCGGTAATGGCTTCGGATTTGCGTGCTTCCGCTGCTTTGGTGCTGGCTGGCCTGGCCGCCGAGGGCACTACAACTATCAACAGGGTTTATCACATTGACCGAGGCTATGAAAAAATCGAGCAGCGCCTAAATCCCATCGGAGCCAAAATAAAAAGAGAAAGCATTTAAGAAGGTGGTCACCTGATGTTTACTAAACGGCAGCCTGCCATTCTTGAGAAGGTATCTAATATTATTTACCACCAAATTTACGTCAGGGCGGCGGTTTTTCCGGCGGTTGGGGGATAATTTCCGGAGGGCTTGGACATTTTTCGTCATAATTCTGTAAACGCCCCTTGTATCCTGAAGAAGGCGATAGTCCTGTAAAAA
>CAYXPG010000220.1:0-2500 GCA_964467205.1 uncultured Pirellulales bacterium
GAGCCGGCGGACGCACTTGTTTATGCTATCGTTGGCGAAAATATGAGTGAGCCTGCGACTGAATCCGCGATTAGAAAATTTGGTGATTATTTCATCGATTTGAACGAGCTGCGTGTCTCGCGAGCAGAAGAAATTGCAGAAGTGTTGGGCAAGGATACACCTGTCACAAAAGATATAGCTTTAACAATTACCATGGCTTTAAGGGCCGTATTCGAAAAATATAATAGTGTCAGTTTAAAGGCCTTGAAGAAAATCGGCAAACGTCCAGCCAAACAGGTTCTTGAGAAGATGGACGGTGTCAGCCATTTTGCAGTCAACTATTTGCTCCTTACATCTCTGCATGGCCATGCCGTACCGCTCACAAAAAGGATGATAGAATACGTAAGAAGCAACAAGCTGGTCCATGCTGACGCTGATGAACAACAGATAGAAGGCTTTTTAGCCAAGCAGATACCGGCTGAAAGTGCATACGAGTTTTACTCTCTTTTGCGACGTCAGAGTGAATCACGAAGGCACAGAGATAAGAAAAAAATGGTTCACAAAGCAAAGGCAAAAACGGCGTCTAAAACCAAAAAGAAAAGAAAATAAGTCAGGGCGGCCACGCAGGGGCGCCACTACAAACGAGAAACGAAAAATGGCAGAAAAAACAAAAGAAGGCGACCACGCAGGGGCGCCCCTACTAAAATTAGGTATTCCCACGGGCAGTTTGCAAAAGGCGACTATTGAGCTTTTCAGCAAAGCCGGGTTCCACATTTCGGATTTAGAAAGAAGTTACTCCCCAACTATAGACGACGAGCAAATCCAGCCGATTTGTCTTCGTGCACAGGAGATGAGCAGATATGTCGAAGACGGGGTCCTGGATGCCGCCATTACCGGCTACGATTGGATAATGGAAAACGATTCGGATGTAGTGCAGGTTGCTGAGCTTGCCTACAGCAAGGCGACAAGCAAACCTGCCAGATGGGTACTGGCTGTGCCTGATGAAGCGAAAGTAAGCTCGGCCCAGGAACTGGCGGGAGGTGTAATCGCAACTGAGCTGATTAACGTGACGAAGAAATATTTTGCAGAAAAAAAAATCGATGTACGAGTCGAATTTAGCTGGGGCGCTACCGAGGTAAAGGCCCGATTGGTGAACGCAATAGTTGAGCTTAGCGAGACCGGAACGTCACTGCGGGCAAATCATCTGCGGATAATAGATACCGTGATAGCCTCTACAACAAGACTCATCGCAAATAAAGCCGCCTGGCAGAATAAATTCAAGCGGGAAAAAATAGAAAATATCTCCATACTGCTTAATGCCGCCATTGACGCCGGCAACAGAGTCGGTCTGAAAATGAACGTAAAAAAGGCCGATTTGGAATCGATACTGAAGGTACTACCCGCTGAAAAGAGCCCGACAATTTCGAGTTTGGCAAACTCGGATTACGCCGCGGTAGAAGTGGTTATCGAAGATAAAGTGGAACGGTCACTGGTTCCGGCTCTGAAACGGGCAGGCGCCTCAGGCATAATCACTTATCCTCTCAATAAGGTAATCCACTAATAAGTTGGTAGTTCGTAGTTGTTAGTTCAGAGACTACGAACTACGAACAATGAACTACGAACTAAAAATAAGGAGAGTAGATACGATGATACCAAACCGGACCGTAGGGGCAGGCCTGCGTGCCTGCCCGGGGCAACCACATAGGATTGCCCCTAAGTTTTTTCTGGGCCTGTTCATAGCCCTTTGTCTTTGCTGCCGGGCAAAGGAACAGCAAGCAGAGAAAGAAGCCGAAAGCAGTGCGACTGCTGAAACAAAAGAGGTGGAGACTTCGACGGTGAGCTCAGTCGAACCGGTCAAAGCCCCCCCTGGGCTGCCAAATGTCGTTGCCAAAATTGAAGATTACGTCATCACAAAAGAGGAGCTTGAGACAAGGCTAATGATGGAGCTTCGCCCCAAACCTTACGAATACAGAAGCGATGCCGAGCCGCCTAACGCCAAAACATTGCTTCTGGAAATGATAGCAGAAAAAGCGATGATAATAGAAGCTCGCAAGGGCAACCACACAGGGTTGCCCCTACTGGAAGACGAAGCAATCCAGGCGTCGCTCAAGCGATTTAAGGAAAGAAGGCTTGTAAACTCATTGGTCAAGATTCATCTGCAGGACAAAATAACGGTTACAGACACAGAAATAGATGAAAAGATAAAAGCCAGTAGGGGCGGTTCGCGAACCGCCCTTACCCGGGAACGCGCAAAGGCAATGCTCACAAGGGCAAAAGCCAACAGACTCTTCAGCCAATATTACAATGACCTGTGCAAAAAGTTCCACTTTGAAAAGGTGAGCGATAATTTCCCCAAAGCAGGCCAAATCCACGAAAGATTATTACTTCGACCTCAAAAACCCCGCAAATTTGGATTTATTCGCATCAGTCAAGTAAAAGACGAGTTGACGCCGGAAGAAAAAAACATTGTTCTGGCAACGTATGATTATGGAAAAGTAACGTTGAAGGACTGGTTCGATGC
>CAYXPG010000221.1:0-2446 GCA_964467205.1 uncultured Pirellulales bacterium
CGCCTTCGACAAGCTGCTCAGCAAAAGTAGTGCCGTTATGATGCGCAGACATAAAAACGTACAGGCAGCGTTCCTGGAGCTTACGGGCGATATCGACCGCCGTCTCAACATCAGGTGCGGCACCGGCTATCGCGGCAAAGCCCGGGGCCGTGCCATCAACAAACTGAATACCACGCTCACGCAGGATTACATCGTCGGCGGCTCCAAGCCAAATACCATCAACCGGATTAGGCCCGATGATATATTTGCAGGCCTCTATAATCTCTTCTGCAAACAGCGTGGCCATCCCCGCATCAAGGGCCGGACCCAGATATGGAATCCACAACTCATCGTCAACTAATTTCGGCAGCAAAGGTTTGATTTCTTTGGCCATTACATCCTCGAAATCTGACAATTTCTCTACAGCCCGGCCGGTCATCGAATAAATAATGGGTATGTAATAGCCGGTGTTCGGGAACGCAACCGGACAATCTTCGCCTTTTTCCTTTATGGCACGCGACAATATGTCTTCGGCCTGCCTGACTATTTCATAAGCACCGCGTATGGCTGCTGATGCAATTATTTTTGACATAGCTTAACCTGCTTCCTTTCACATTCTACATATTATCTTTCAATAATTCTTTATATTACTCTATGCTTAATGTCCGCCGGTCCTCCATATCATAGAGCTTACGTTCTTTCTTTACATCGATACCCAGGGCCCGACGCTTACTTTCGATATGTTCAATCATCAAACCGGCAGCCTTGATGGGGTCCCGCTCAAAGGCCCATTTGCCGCCTACATCTTTTTCGATTTCGTCGGTTAAATACCGAGTCAGGTTTTCAGAGCCGAGAACGGGCAGGGGCTCGGCAATAACAGTAAATACTCCGGAAGCAACAAAATACATTCCGATGGAGACTGCTTTTTCCGACATCCATTCTGGTGCGGCGCCGGCGACAGGTAAATCTGCAATGTCATCACCAAGTCCTCCTTCGGCAACTGTGTTTGCGAGGATTGTTAAAATTCTGCTGTTATCCACACAGGAGCCGACGTGCAGTACCGGCGGTATGCCCACTGCCTCACATATTTCCCGCAGTCCTTTGCCGCAGTATTTGGTGATTACATCCGGCCTCATCAACCCCGCCTTAGCCGCGGCAATTGCACTGCAGCCGGTGCTCACTACCAGAACATCATTTTTGATAAGTTCTTTCATCATTTCAATATGACCATAATCGTGGACCTGTTTCGGATTGTTGCAGCCCACAACTCCAGCGGCGCCCTTGAGGCGCCCTGAAATAATACCATCATTCAGCGGCCGGTAACTACCGCGAAATCGGCCGCCAAGCTGGTAAAAAACATTCTCGGCTGTAAATCCTGCGATTCCGCGTTCGTTGGCCTGCGGAATCTTGACTTTGCCCTTTCTGTTCTTAAAATTCTCAATACCAATATTGATAATTTGACGTGCAATTTCTACGGCTTTGTCTTCGTCGAATTCGATATGCTCTGCCTGTGGGATTTTACACTTGGGCGAGGTTGTAATCAGTTTTGTATGGAAGCAGTCGGTCAGGGACCCAAGGGCCGGCATAATGCATTGTACATCCACCAGCATAACTTCCACAGCACCGGTCATTATTGCCAATTCCTGCTGCAGGAAGTTACCTGCAACCGGTATTCCATGACGCATTAGTATCTCATTAGCTGTGCAACACATACCGGCAATGTTGATTCCTTCGGCGCCTTCTTCCCTGGCCATTTTTATAAGTCCGGGTTCCTGTGATACGGACACGATTACGTCTGACAGCGTAGGGTCGTGTCCATGCACAATTATATTAACCTGTTTTTCATCAAGTACGCCAAGATTGGAACTGAACCGAATCGGCTCAGGGGCACCAAACAATATATCCGAAATCTCGGTTGCTATAAGGGACCCGCCCCATCCATCCGCCAGAGACGCCCGTATGCCCTGCTTTACAAGATTCCTGTAGTCCGAACCTACACCCATATGGGTTCTGTGCATAATCTCGACGATTTCACGGTCAACAGCGCGCGGTGTTACGCCAAATTCCTTCCATACCTTTTGCCGGGCCGGCGGTGCATAAGCAGCCACACTGGTAAGTGTTCCTTCGTGCCTGCCGAATTCACTCATTACCGCCTCAGACAAATCACCGGCAATGTCCTTTATCTGCCTGTTTTTTGTCTCAATGCCGTATTTTTCCGCAACTTCCTTCAATTTATGCTCATTTTTTATCATATAATCACAACTATCGCTCTCAACCACCATCTTGAATGTGTGGGCAACGTCACGGCCATGGTCGGAATGTGCCGCGGCGCCGCCGGCAATCATTCGTATCAGGTTTCTTGCTGCAATCGTATCTGCATTGGCGCCACAAATACCCTCCGATGCTTTTTTAGAGATTCGACACGGCCCCATTGAACAAATACGGCAACAAATCCCCTGTTTACCAA
>CAYXPG010000222.1:0-2435 GCA_964467205.1 uncultured Pirellulales bacterium
AATCTGATACATTAAAGAGGTGGGATGAAGATGTAAGTAAGGAGAAAGGGCTTAAAATGAACTCCTGGCTTGAGACAATAGGCGTTATAATGGTGGCCTTGTCGGGCATTTTTCTTGGCAGGATGTTTTCGCGTTTTCGAAAATCCTGGTGGCTGCTCGGCTATTTTTTCCCCTTTTTGCTCATTGCGACCCTCGTTCTAATAAGGTTCTGTGATGTTCTTGCTTTTGTCAGGCCGTTTTACTGGGTCGCAGCAGGGCGGGGAAGGTTCGTCATTTTGGCCCTGGCCGTTACGATGGGACTGACCACACCTTTTTCACGTCTCCCTCGCAGGTGTGAAAAAGTCTTGGTTTGTATCCTGATTGTTGTGGTTGTGTTTTGGTTTTCAGTTTTGCCTTTTCTTGCTCCCGCCTTGATTAAGAAAGACCTGGCAAGTATCAAAACCATACTTAGTTCGGATGGAATTTGTTTTCAGAGCAGAGATTACACCTGCGGCCCGGCAGCGGCGGTAACGGCACTTAAAGAACTGGGGCTTCAGGCCCACGAGGGGGAGCTCGCCATACTTTCACGTACCTCGCCCTTCATCGGCACTGTCCCGGGGTGTCTTTCCGCTGCACTTGAAAATCGCTATGGCCCTGACGGCTTAAAATGCCGCTACCGACGTTTTGATTCAGTTGACCAGCTCAGGGATGCTCCAATTACCTTAGCTATTGTCCGCGACTTTTTCCTCTCGGACCACTGTGTTGCCGTTCTCGAAGTCTCGGAACATAAAGTCACCATTGCAGACCCTGTGATTGGAAGGATGTCGATGTCACACGAGCAGTTTGCAAAAATCTGGCGATTCTCCGGCATCGTCCTCAAAATAGACCCTGCTCACAGTATCTAAGCACGGTCTATAACTCCTGCACTTCTGACAATGCTCAAAGCTGTCTTTGACACTTACCTTACACTTCTTGAGCCCTCCGTTGTTTCTAAAAATCTCTTTTCGATACCATAATCATACTTTGCCGGGTGATTTACAGACTTTTTTCACTGGCAGTGACATACAGTTGTCACTGTCCGGATTAATATTTGGCAAAATCATTCGCGATGACTCATTATGGCACACAAGATGGCAGCAGAGGTTATTGAGAGAGAAGTTATGGAAACCCAGCCGGGCTAACTTCCACGGGGAGCAGGGGGGGGTAGCCCGGCCGGGATAAATTCTCGCCCCTTCTTCGCAGAAAAGTATATCTGTGCTCATACACTCTTTATTCGATGCGCTTTTTGTAAAGCCGCGTCTGAAGAGCATTTTTCCAGCCGGTCCAGTTCGAGTCGCTTCTCTCATTCTCAATCGCAGCTGTTACCTGATTTATCTTGGCGTCCAGATCGTCGATATAATTGACCATAAATGCTTCAGCCGTTGCCGGCAACTTTGGCGAGCCGAAATCATATTGGCCGTGGTGCGACAAAATTATATGCCCAAGAGTGTTCATTGTTGTTTCATCAATCTCTTTGCCCTTCGCCGCCAGAGCATCAGCTTTCTTATTGACCATTAGCAGAGTTTGAACGATGTGTCCGATTAGCTGGCCCGAATCGGTATATGAAAATGCCATATCGTACGTAAGCTCTTCTGTTTTGCCCATATCGTGGAGAAATGTCCCCGCCAGAACCAAATCCGCCTGAACCTGTGGATACAACGGCAGAATCACATCAGCTACTTTCAGCATATTGTGCGTATGCTCTAACAATCCGCCAAGGTAATTATGATGTAGTTTTGTTCCACCGGGCGCATCGCAGAACTTTTTCATCAGACCGGTATCAGCCAAAAACTCTCCGACCAGCGCCTTTAGCTGCGGATTTTTTATCTTTCCGACTATACTTTTTACCTCTGCGAACATCTGTTTGCTGTCTTTTTTTGTTTGAGCCAGAAAATCTTCAAGTGATACTTTAGCTGCATCGACGATACCTATGTTATTTATAATGATTTGCAGATTATTTTGATAAAGCTCGCTTCTGCCCTGAATATGAATAAAACCTGGTTTCGGCAGTGAGTTGTAAACCGCCTCGGCTGCCTGCCACATCCGCCCGTTCAGTTGTCCGCTGCGGTCTGACAGAAACATTGCGATATACAAATCGCCTCGTGTTGTGCTTCTTAGAATCGGGTCGCTTACCATATAAATATCGTTGATTTCCTGTCCCGGCTCAATTTCACTGATAAATTTATGCGCCATCGTTCACTCCATATTAAGGTTTTGCTGTGGAAAATCCTGTTTTTCAAAATCATAACCCCTAACCGGCATTTATGCAAGCTGCGATTTTCTGCAAGGACGGTCTTCTCTCTCATCCCCGCGAATTGAGAACAAAACTGCAAACCTCCACTTACGAAATAATCTTGCAACCCAATCCTTTTTGGGCTATAAACGTGCTACGAAATGCGATTCACGAGTCACGAACC
>CAYXPG010000223.1:0-2388 GCA_964467205.1 uncultured Pirellulales bacterium
AGAATTCCAATCTGTCGGTGCGTGTAACCGACGAGTTTATGCAGGCGGTGGAAAAGGACGCCAAATGGGCGACGTATGCCGTTACTTCAGGTGAAAAGCTCCAGGAATATTCGGCACGTGAGCTGATGGAGCTGATTGCCGAGGGCACGAGGATTTGCGGCGACCCCGGCCTGCAGTATCACAGCACAATCAACCGCTGGCACACCTGTTCGAATTCAGGGCCGATTAATGCTTCAAATCCCTGCAGTGAATATATGTTTATTGATGATTCGGCCTGCAATCTGGCCTCGCTGAATCTTATGAAGTTTCGCAAAGAGGACGGCTCTTTTGATATTGCCGGTTTTAGAAAGGCGATTCGGCTGTTTATCATTGCCCAGGAAATTCTGGTCGATAATGGGAGCTATCCGGACAAGTCGATTACTGTCAACAGCCATTTGTTCCGTCCGCTTGGGCTCGGGTACGCCAATCTTGGCTCTGTTATTATGAATCTGGCACTTCCTTACGATTCAGACCAGGCCAGGTCTTTCGCTGCGGCTATCAGCGCCCTAATGACGGGAACCGCTTATGCTGCAAGTGCCGAAATTGCCTCAATAAAAGGGCCTTTTGCTGAATTTGGCAAAAATAGAGAGACGATGATGAGGGTCGTAAATATGCATCGGCAGTGTGCTTATGATATTCCAGAATCGCACTGTCCCGACTATATTAGAAACGCAGCCAAGGATGCCTGGGATGAGGCCTTTGACGCCGGCTCAAAGGTCGGTTTTCGCAATGCTCAGGCGACCGTTCTTGCGCCGACCGGCACTATTGGTTTTATGATGGATTGCGATACGACCGGTATTGAGCCGGATATCGCTCTGGTTAAATACAAATTGCTGGCCGGCGGCGGAATGCTCAAGCTCGTTAATAAAACCATCCCGATGGCTCTCGAACGGCTCGGCTACAGCGCCGACGATATCAAATCTATCTGTGATTACATAGATGAAAATGAAACCATCGAGGACGCTCCAAAGCTCAATGCCGACCATTTACCGATTTTTGACTGCGCATTTAAGCCGCGTAACGGCAAGAGGTATATTCATTATTCGGCACATCTTAAAATGATGGCGGCGGTTCAACCGTTTATATCCGGCGCTATCAGCAAGACCATCAATATGCCGAAAGAAAGCACGACCGAAGAGATTTCAACGGCCTATATGGATGGTTGGAAGCTTGGGTTAAAAGCGGTTGCAGTTTATCGCGACGGTTCCAAGAAGCTTCAGCCGGTTTCTACTAAAAAGCACAAAGAAGCCAAAGCTGCTGCTGAGGCGGCGGTGCCGGCCAGGCCGTTTAGAAAACGCCTGCCGGACACCCGCCAAAGCATAACGCATAAGTTTTCCGTCGCACAACATGAAGGCTACCTGACGGTGGGGCTGTACGAGGACGGACAGCCTGGTGAGCTGTTTATCACTATGGCCAAGGAGGGCAGCACCGTTGGGGGTCTTATGGATGTTATCGGCACCTGTACTTCACTGGCATTACAGTATGGTGTGCCGCTGATTACGCTGGTGGACAAATTCCGCCACGCCAGATTTGAGCCATCTGGGATGACAGCGAACAGGGATATACCGTTTGCAAAGAGCTTAATTGATTATATTTTCTGCTGGCTTGGCTGTAAGTTTTTACCCGGCTATGCCGAGAAGAACACCCCTAACCGTACAGCGATGGTCGCTGCGCCGGAGAGCAAGAATATTACAACCGCCAGGCAGTTGGTTGAGAAGACCAAAGACCTTGCGGAAAAAATCGCTGAAGCCAAGGCCGGTGCAAAGGCCAAATCAAAGCAAAAGGACGAAGATTTAGTTCCAGAAGCAAAGCATCTTTCTAAACAGGCCTCTTCTCCACTGAAGGGCAAATTGACCTCACTGGCAGACCGTATCGGCTCTCTGGTGGGTGTCTCTGTGGCCGAAACATCGGGACAGATGCAGTCTGAGGCGGAGGTTTTGCAGCAATTTAACGCACAATTTGAGCATTTTTCTGATGATGCCCCTGCCTGTGATGTTTGCGGAGCCATTACCGTACGCAACGGAACCTGCTATAAATGCTACAACTGCGGAAACTCAATGGGCTGCTCGTAGCCATTGATTATCGATGATTGATAATTGATTATTGGGTTGAGATCGCTTTGCGATGACGATTTTAATTGGGGGGAAAATCAATCAAATGCGCAGGTATATTAAGGCATAATTTTTAAGATTATTTTTTAAAATTTGGGTTTTTTTTGGGGAAAAAATGGCCTAAATCGGAAGGGGAGGTTTGTTTATGGGCTAAAAACAGGGATTGGGGCGTGAGGTTAGGGCGATTAGGTAAAACGGGTAAGAAAAAAACGTTCAAAAACGTTTGAAAACATTCAAA
>CAYXPG010000224.1:0-2362 GCA_964467205.1 uncultured Pirellulales bacterium
TCTCAGGTGTCTCAGGCGTCTCAGGCATCTTTGGTTTTTCGGTTTCGATGGTTTTTATGGGTTGGTTAGCGGTCTGCAGCAGCTCCTCTGCAGTGCTGCTGATGGCTTTAAGCTGTTCGGATAACGATTCGACGGCTGCACGTTGCGGTGGTCTGGCCTCGTCGCTGGTAACTTCTTCAGCCAGTGCACGAAAGTCCGCCTGGCCTTTGCTGGAGGGGTCGTATTCGGTGATGGGTTGGCCGAAACTGGCTGCCTCCTTGATTTTGGTGTTGAAATTAACGATGGTCTTGAACATTTTTTCAGCGAAGTGGTTGCGTAATTCTGCGAGGATTTCTCTGGCCATCTTTGTTCTGATGTCATACATGCTGGCCAGCACTTTGACATTAACCTGCTGGTTACGTCTTTCACAAAGGATATTAAGAGTTTCGAGCTGCTTGCTTAGTCCGTGGAGAGCAAAATATCCGGTCTCAACGGGGACAATGACGTCGGTTGCAGCCATTAATGCGTTGAAGGTTAAGAGGCTTACAGCGGGCGGGCAATCGATTATTGCAAAATCAAATTCCCCTTTCATTTTTTCCAGTACACTTTTCAAGCTGCTTTCGCGCTCTGGGATTCCTGTCATTTGCTGCTCAAAGGCGGACAAATCAATACTTGATGGTGCCAGTTCCAGGTCGTCGCCAATCTGCCAGAGGATTTCGGTCAGTTTAATTGGTTCGTTCCTGCTATTGCTAATTAGTACATCATAGATGCTCTGCTCAATCTGCTCTTCCGGTACGGCCAGTCCGACGGCGCAATGGGATTGTGGGTCCATATCGACAAGCAGAGTTCTTTTCCCTTTTTCCGCAAGAGCGCTTGCGAGGTTTATCGATACAGTAGTTTTGCCACAACCGCCCTTTTGATTAACGACTGCTATAGTTCTCATAGTTTTCTCCAGACCTTAAAAACAGCCCCACAGCTATTGATTCGCTGTAAAACGGTGTTTCAGTGCTAAAAACGTCAATTACTCCTATATTGTATTCGGCAAAGAAATATCAAAAACTTTATCTTTTTATGGGACGAGCCGATAAAAAAACCAAATAACAGTATGGATAAGAGCAATTCTTTGGGTTGTTGCAGGAAAAGATAGAGGGAGATGGTTCTAAAAGGGAGTTTTTGCGATATTAAAGTGTTCTTTGGGAATCATCCAGGCAGGTAAGTCATATTATCGGGTAAATTTTCCCTGCTCTATTGTCGGTATTGTTTTTTATACTTCTTCGGCGTTTGCCAGGCCGATTCTTTCGGTAATTCGGTCGAAATCATCGAGCGAATAAAACTCGATTGTAATTTTGCCTTTTTGTCCATTTTTTCGTGTTTCAATTGTTACTTTCGTTCCTAACAGGCTGCCCAACGTATTCTCAAGGTCAAGGATATGTGCGGGCTTGGAGCGAATTGTTCGTTTTGATTGGTCGTTTTCAGTTAGGTATTTCCGAACCAGTCTCTCGACTTCGCGAACACTGAGCCTGCCGGCCAGTGCCCGGTTTGCCAGCTTTCTGCGAAGTTCATCGGTCGGCAGGCCGAGAATTGCACGGGCATGACTCATTGTTAGTTGGTTATCAATCAACATCTGCTGTATTTCAGCCGGCAAATCCAGCAGGCGCAGGTGATTGGTGATAACAGAACGGTCTTCACTAAGACGATTTGCAGCATGGCCCTGCGTCAGAGAGAATGTATTTATATATGTTTTATATGCCTTTGCCCGCTCGATGGGATTTAAATTTGTCCGGTGTATGTTTTCAATCAATGCCAACTCAAGCATTTGTTCATCTGAGGCTTCGCGCACAATAGCTGGTATGCTTTGAAGGTGGACAATTTGAGCTGCCCGGAGGCGTCTTTCTCCTGCAATCAGCTCGTAGCCTTTACCGGAAGGGCGAACAATAATAGGCTGAATCACGCCATTTGACCTGATTGATTCAGCCAAATCAGCGATGTCCTGTTCATCCCATACCATTCGCGGCTGATAGGGATTGGCTTTTATGGAATCAATAGTGATTTGGCGAAACGATTTTTGTAACTCCTTGTCTGGTGGGAAGTTAGGTTCTATTGCTGACTCAACTATCCCCTCGTTCGACTCGGGCATACTTAATGTTATCGGACCCAAAAGCGATTGGAGACCCCTGCCGAGATGTTTTGGCTTTTCCTTTTTCTTGACGGTCATAATGCACTCCTTAACATATTTCGCTGAGGTTCTTGTTTATAGGATTATTTTTGTTCATCGCATAAAATGCTGATTTATAATGTTTGTTTCGGAATTTTTACAGAAAATTCTAAAAATTTACCGGTATAAAAATTCGTTTTTTGGAAAAAAAGTTTCACGTGAAACATT
>CAYXPG010000225.1:0-2353 GCA_964467205.1 uncultured Pirellulales bacterium
TTGCGTAAGCTCCGGATGAAACTGCGGCTCGGCAAACTCCTTAATATACTTGACTATCCGTTTTATTTCCGGCTCATCGACAAACGTCCCCTGCGCACGAATCAAGTCGCTTGTACCCGGCTTGAGAAACAACATATCCCCCTGGCCGAGCAGCGTCTCGGCGCCGTTCTGGTCGAGAATAATCCGGCTGTCCATCCTCGCCGCAACACGAAAGCCAATCCTCGTCGGCATATTTGACTTTATCAGTCCTGTTACCACCGTCGCCTGCGGCCGCTGCGTAGCCAATACAATATGAATACCGACCGCCCGGCTCTTCTGAGCAAGACGAACAATATAGGCCTCTATCTCCTTGGCCGCAGTCATCATCAAATCCGCAAGCTCATCAATTACTATCACTACATACGGCATTCTCTTCGGAATCTTTGCCTCTTCATCGGCGCTGCTCGGATTAAAACGCTTAACAATCTCCTCAGGCCCAAGCCCGTTATATTCGGCTATGTTCTTTACCTTCGCCTCGGCCAAAAGCGAATAACGCTCGTCCATCTTCACCGTCGCCCATTCGAGTATCTGAACCGCACGGTTGGTCTCGGTTACTATCGGGCTCATCAGGTGCGGTATCGTATTAAACGCCGTCATCTCGACCATCTTCGGGTCAATCAATATCATCTTGACTTCATCAGGCCGCTTCGTCAGCAGTATCCCTGTGAGGATACTGTTTATACACACGCTTTTACCGGAGCCGGTCGTCCCGGCAATAAGCAAATGCGGCATCGCCGTCAGGTCCGATACCAGCGCTTCACCCGAAGAATCCTTGCCCAAAAAAAGCGGTATCTCCATACCTTTGAGCTTATTGCCCGCCAACTGCATCAGGTCTTTGATGCGGACTCTCTCCTTCTCACTGTTCGGGACCTCAATACCTATCGTATGTTTACCCGGTAAAGGCGCCACAACACGAACCGCAGCAGCGCCAAGAGCACGGGCCATATCGTTGGCAAGCGCAGCTATCTGGCTGACCTTGATACCCGCCGCAAGCTCCAGTTCAAACATCGTAACCACCGGCCCGGTATCAGCCGACACCACACGGGCATTAATATTAAACTCGCTCAACAGCTTCTCCAGCGCAGAGGCCTTGGCCTTTACAACCTTACTCTGCACCGAAGAAAAAGAGTATTCCGGCTCTGCCAAAAGCTCCAGAGGCGGCAGCTTGTAATTTTCAAAGCTGACCGGCACATAGGACCTGTCGGGCTTCTGTGCTTTTGCCGGCTGAGGCCTCGATTCGGGCACCTGCAGCTCAGCAGCCCTCGCCGAATCTTTAACTTCTTCTCTACGCCCGCCAACAGTATTGATATGGAAAGCCCTGCTCACCACCGGCAAAAATCTTCGCCTGATGGTGCCTGCTTTACCGGTGATATCAAAATGGCCAACCCCTGCATTCAACTTCTGCTTTATCTCGTCCACGGCCTTAGACCACCACCTCGCCGCCGACCAGGCCGCTGCAAAAACACCAAACGCCTTTTTCAATGCCAAATAACACCACCGAAGAACCATCAAAACCAAACTGTCCGCCACCAGAACAAACCCGACAATCCAGACCGCCGCTATCAATATGAACGTGCCGAGCGAAGCAAAATAATTAGTCAAAAGGCGTATCACCCCAACACCGAGTATCCCGCCGGAACCACCCTCTAAGCTTAGCGGAAAACGATATATCCGGTCAGGCCAAAACCAGTAAAAGCTGGTTGAAACCGCAACCGTCAGCAAACCTGCGCCGGCCACTCGCAGAATCGGCTGACTGATTGTTCGATGCGCCAGTTTAACAACCAGAAAAAAAACCGCCGAAATCAATACAACAAATACGCCAGGCCCAACATAATACATCAAATAATACGCACAAAAGGCCCCGATTGAGCCGCACCAGTTGACCGGCGGCGAATTGTGCGGATAGACAAAATTACTCGGCCAATCACCGATATCGAAGCTTACACAACTGCACAAAAGCAGCAGCAGCACCGCCACCGCCAGAAACTCAATTGCTATCGTATATGAGCTTTTCTTTTTCACCCCGTTAGAAATTTTTCCTCTTTTTTGCATCATAATTATCTCCCGTTATAGAATTTCTAACGGGGTTCACGCCACTATTTTCCCATCAAGTCCGATAAAAGACCCATTTACAAAAGCATCGGCGCAAAAACTCTGCGCCGCACGGCCCTCTGCTATGAGCTGCGAACCATAAACTATGCCTGCCCCGTTGCAAATAGGCCGTTGCCGTTATTTGCTTTGGGGAACCACGAACTAATTACTGACAACTAACTTAATATCGGCCAATTTCCCCCCTTTTCTGCACATTTAACAG
>CAYXPG010000226.1:0-2348 GCA_964467205.1 uncultured Pirellulales bacterium
CGAAGGGAGAAATCTATTAAAACAAGCCCGCGAAGCGCTTCCTCATTCAACATTCGTTATTCGATATTCCCTCCGTCATTCCGAGCGCAGTCGCGTCTAAAACAAAAATCGGTCAGTCTGAGAAAGTAATTTCAATTCGCACAGAGCAATAGAAAAAGAGGCGGGCAAAACCCGCCTCTTTTTTTGAGGTATTATGGCGTTAAGCCACTCCTCCTCATGTCCTTTTCATCACCCGTACACCTCACAGGTACTTCTATTAAAACACCCGGCATCTGAAAAAGCCAAGAAAATTTTAAAAATTTTTCAATTAAGCACACTTTTTTTTCGCCCTCGCTGCGGCGATGCTGAGAAAAAGACGATGAAAAACCCACCCTTATTTTTAGCCCCAAAACAGCGTCTTACACAAAAGGGTACCTATGTATGGGTTTGCGTAACAACCCTTATTTTTAGCTCAAAAACAAAGGTGGAATGTGCGTTTTTCGGCCAAAAACGAAGGCTGCTGTAAACGTTAGACTCTGCGCCGATTGCCATTGTTTTGCGTTAAGTTGCTGCCTGAATATGTCGATGGTTGGTTATTAAGAGTTAAATTTATTCACTTTTGAAAGGAGGTGAATTATATGTTCCGCAAAGAAAAACATCAGGTTCCCGAAGAGCCGCAACAGACAACGGAAGAAAACGAAGAGTCTCTACAGACAATGGTAGAAACCGAAGAGCCTCAACAGACAGCGCCCGAAGAGTCTCAACAGACACCATCGGAATGGCCTAAAGAGGAACAACCCGAAGAGCCGCAACAGACAACGACAGAAACCGAAGAAAGTTAGTATTTATTCAGGGAGGGAGTTAGATGTACAGTCTGGCTCCCTCCTGTAATTTCCCCGCAGACAAGCACTCACTTTGAGATTATTTGCCGCAATAATTCAGTACGTCATCTTGCCGGTACATTAGACAATTGTAACCTGATTGATAATAACTTTCGAATCGGATACGATGTCAAAATCGTCCTTATCCACGAACCATCCAATCTCTTACTGCTCGGCCTTGGTGTTCCGTTCCCTCCGTGCCATTCGTGCCTAAAACAAAATCCATGTCAATCCTGTTAATCCTGTCTAAAAATCACAAATTCTCCGTGTCTTTGGGCCTTGGTAGCTAATTTTTTCTATCCGCTATACGCAATACGAATATTTATGGTGCGAGGAAGGAATCGGTATCGCAGGAGGGAACTTCAGTACCCTGGTATATACGGGTGTCCTGAAGCGTGAATATATCGTCCATTTCGGCGCCGAGCCGGCGGGTTTTTACAAATTTCACACCGCCGTTGTGGAACAAAACGTTTTGCCCGCGACGATTGTGATTGATACTGTTGATGCTTGCCAATTCTTCGTCCAGCTTTAGCTTAAAGGAAATAGCATTTTTAGGATACAGGTTTTCAAAAAGAGGATTTAAATCTGACATCAAAACTGTTCGTCCGGCCTGGCTTTGGCTTTTGAGTTTATCGCACATTATTCTAAAGCTGTAGGTAATATGTTTCCTGTCGGGAAAATCGTTATATTGTAAGGGGTCATATTCTATTAGCTTTTTTGGCAGTTTCGCCGGACAGATAAAAATGACCGGCTTAACGTAATTGTTTTTAACCAGAAGCCAGATATGGCGGGTATTGGATTGATTTTTTTTGCCCTGGTCGCCTATCTTCCACCACGGAGCCCCGGCTGCAGTTGCAACGTACGGCATTTCGCCGTCATGGTCGGAGCGGTAGTTGTTCAGCCCCTGCCATATTTGCGACAGATGCATTTGGCATTTGCTCTGCTGGTATTTTTGACGAACGAACCCGAATGATGGAACAAAAATCCCCAATGCCACGAATAGAACCACCGCTGCAATTGCAGCTACTTTGCCGAAGTTTCGCCAGAACCGGCTTTTTGTGGTAACTTTGCTGGCTTGTTCGGCGGCAAGGAGCTGCTCGAGTTGAAGTTGACTTGAGCGTGCGGTATTACTAAGTCGCAGGATGGTGCTCTCAGCCAGGTCGTCTGGACAGGATTCGGCCTCCAGATTTGCAAGTGGTGAAAGGGCGGCTTTGAGTTTTGAGTGAATTTCAGCGGCTTCTTCGCTGGAAGATATCAGCCGGCGGGCTTCGTCGGCCTCGGCCTGTGATGCCAAACCCATACAATAATCAAATAATAGCTGTTTTTGGTCCTCGCTTAACGAAGTCATTTACTTTCCTTACTCTTGAATACGGCCTTGTAGTCCGCTGCAAAACGCCCTACGGCTGTATGCAGTCTGCTTTTAACCGTTCCAATGGGTATACTTAAAATCTGGGCCATTTGTTTGTAAGAAAATTTGTTAAAATAGGC
>CAYXPG010000227.1:0-2296 GCA_964467205.1 uncultured Pirellulales bacterium
CAGAGAGGATTTGTTATGGAGCTGAGTTTACTTGACATAGTTGTGTTCCTGGGATTTTTCGGCGTTGTGGTGGGTGTCAGTATGTACAAGAGCCGAAAAGAAGAGACAAGCGAGGATTTTTTTCTTGCCGGTCGCGGCCTTACGTGGCCGTTAATCGGACTTTCGCTGATTGCTGCTAATATTTCTACCGAGCATTTTGTGGGAATGGCGGGCCAGGGCGCCGGTGCCGCAGGTATGGCAATAGCCAGCTATGAATGGATTGCGGCGGTTACCCTGGTTTTTGTAGCGATTTTTTTCCTGCCGAAGTTCCTGCAAAGCGGTATTTACACAATCCCTGAGTACCTTGAATATCGCTATAATCCCGCCGCCCGTGCGATTATGGCATTTTATACGATGGTAATATATGTCGGAGTGACAATTGCCGCTGTAGTATATTCCGGCGGACTGACATTACAAACCATATTCGGAGATTTGGAAAACCCTCAACATCTGTTGTACGGCGTATGGGTCATAGGAAGTATAGCGGCATTATATACAATTTGGGGCGGTTTAAAAGCGGTAGCGTGGGCGGACCTTTTTCAGGGCTCGGCCCTGATTATAGGCGGAGCAATTACGATGGTACTGGGCTTTCGCGCAATTGGAGTAAACAATTTTTTCGAGGCCAATGCCGACAAACTCCACATGATACTTCCCCGCAGCCACTCGGTCCTGCCCTGGACGGCACTGATGATAGGGTTATGGATACCAAACTTTTACTACTGGGGACTGAATCAGTACATTACACAAAGAACGCTTGCTGCAAAGACCCTCAGACAGGGTCAGCTCGGCATTATTTTCGCAGCGGGTTTAAAATTGATTATTCCGTTTATCATAATCTTTCCGGGAATGATGGCCCTGCAGCTTTACGGGGACCAGTTGAAGGGTGAAAGCGGAACGGATGCGGCCTATCCTTTGCTGATTAGAAATCTTATCTCGCCCGGTGTCAGGGCATTTATCTTTGCCGCCATTAGCGGAGCGGTGATAAGTTCTCTGGCGTCAATGCTGAACTCAGCATCGACTATTTTTACTATGGATTTGTTCAAACGTCACTGCAAAAAAGACGCCTCTCAAAAAACCCTGATATGGAGCGGCCGCATATCCACAGCTATATTTGTTTTAATCGGATGTATCATAGCCCCGTATCTCGGCGATGAAAGGTTTAAGGGAATCTTCACTTATATTCAGGAGTTCCAGGGTTATATATCGCCCGGCATTTTGGCGGTTTTTGTCTTCGGCCTGATTGTTAAGCGTGCTCGGGCTGCTGCAGGCGTTACAGGTTTGCTGCTTACAGTGCCGGTGTATGGTTTTTTGCAGTGGCAGTTTGGTGAGGTTGCGTTTTTGAACCGGATGGCGATTACTTTTGTGATAATTATTATCGTAATGGCGATAATGACAAAGCTAAAGCCCCTGTCTGAGCCGAAGGTTATGCCGGTAAGAGAAGAGTTTGATATGAGGCCGGCGCCGTCTGTTTTATGGCTCGGCGGCGTGGTGATAATAATCACAATAGTTTTGTATATTATCTTCTGGTAAGCCGGACGGAAAAATAAAAAGATACACTTTAAATATTAACGGAGAAAGTCCATTGATAGAAAGAATAGCTGAAAATTTTTCGGATGTTTACGCCGGCCAAAAACCGGTTATTGTCAGCCGGGCCTCCGGCAGGGTCGAGCTAATCGGCGGCCATACAGATTATAATGAGGGGTTTGTAATCGCTGCCGCGATTGACAAATCCTGCTGGGTGGCGGCATCCAAAAGAGAGGATGGCAGAATTTGCCTTTATTCTGAATTATTCGAGGAAAAACACGAATTTGAACTGTCAAAGGATTTGCAGCCTTCGACAGAATGCAAGTGGGCCAATTACGGCAGGGGGGTTGCGGCTTTACTTCTAAAAGAAGGTGTTGGCTTAAAAGGTGCAAATCTTTACATTGCAAGTGATGTTCCTCTTGGCTCGGGTTTGAGCAGTTCAGCAGCACTGGAAGTGTCACTGGCCAGAGCTATGATACATATTGCAGAACCTGAATATAAGATTAAACACGAGCGGCTTGCACGAATATGCCAGAAGGCTGAAAACGTTTATGCAAACAGCCCCTGCGGCATAATGGACCAGACCGTTTCGATAATGGGTGAAAAAGACCACGCTGTATTTTTGGACTGCCGGGACGTGAGCATAAAATCTTTGCCTTTCGAGAGCAGTAACTGCTGCATAATGATTTTCAACAGTATGGTCCAGCACGAGGTCGGCGGCGGTGAATACGGC
>CAYXPG010000228.1:0-2290 GCA_964467205.1 uncultured Pirellulales bacterium
TGCCAAAACAAACCCAATTCAAACCCAAACAAACCCAATTTCAGAGGCAAAAAAAATGCTGCCGATGCTGCACGAGTTTGGGGCGGCTTGAAATAACAAACTGCTGGCGCAGTTTACGGCCTTGGGTGGTTATGTTTTTTGCCAGATTGATTTTAGTTTGTAGAGTTTCAGTGATTTTATATTTGCTTTGCCGCTGTTTGCGGAAAGATATTGTAAGGTATTTTCCGTCTCGAGCGGGAAACAGAGGTGCATTGTTACTCGGCCATAATTGGGGAATACCTCGATGCTGGTGCGGTCAACGAGGATGTGCAGCTTTATTACACCATTGATGGGGTCCACCTTGACTTTTTTGCCTTTGCAACTGAGTATTTTGTTTTTGACATTGTATGTCAAGGGGTTGCCGCGAAGGTTTAAGACAATCTCGGAGACGGAGCCGAGTTCAATCTCTGTCTGGACTTCAAATAGTTCAGCGGATATTGCGGAGAGGAGCTTTTCGCCCGGTTGTAGAGTAGTGTCTTTCAACTGCCAGTGCACGCCGCGGAGCTTCTCGATTTCCCTTACAGGGACTCGGCAGAGCCGGATACCTTCCGGGAATGTGCGCAGAGTCAGTTCGCAGGGAATCGACATCTGCTGATTGAAGGGCATGCCGGGGAATTTTCCGCCGGCCATCCAGGCGATCTGGATTCTTCGGCCATCAGATTCGGGGATGTCACTGTAGGTCTGAGAGGCGTAGAAGTTTCCGACCCTTGATTCAAACGGCCCTGTCTCCTTGGTGAATTTTCGGCCATCAAAAGTTCCGAGCAGGTATCTGCCATTTGCGCCCCAGAAGACCCAGCGGGTGTTGGCGGGATTCCCATCGACGGCCAGCGGGAAGAAATCGGGACATTCGCCGGCGCCGGGCAGTTTGACATCCTGCATGTGGGTCCACCGCTTTATGTCCTTTGAAGAGAACAAAACGAAATCGTTTTTATCAAGATAGAGTGCCATAATCCAGGTTTTGGTTGGCTCGTGCCAGATTACCTTGGGGTCACGATTGCTGGCCCGGATGTGTTTGATGACGGGATTGTTTTTGTATTTTATCCATGTTCGGCCGCGGTCGTTGCTGTATGCGATGCTCTGGGTGAACGGCACTTTCTTCGGGGCGTGTGAGCCGGCCGAGGTGTAGAATGCAACGAGGGCTTTTTCTGCGCCGGCTTGGAAGCCGGATGTGTTGTTCCAGTCGACGACGGCGGAGCCGGAGAAGATGGTGCCGAGTTCATCCGGTTCGATGGCGTCAGGCAATTGTTTCCAGTGGATGAGGTCGGTACTTACGGCGTGCGCCCAGGTCATATTGCCCCAGTTGATGCCTTTTGGATTGTGCTGGAAGAATAAATGATATTCGCCCTTGTAATAGACCAGGCCGTTTGGGTCGTTGGTCCAGTTTTTGCGGGGAGTAAAATGAAACTGCGGACGATACTTTTCATTATACAAGGCAGCGGCAGGGGGGTCATTGCGGTCTTCGGCAGCAGCGGGGCGATGCGGTATCAACTGCGAGAGGGCCAGCGATGTCGTGCAAAAACCGGCCTTTTTGAGGAAATTGCGGCGACTGTGTAACCGGTTTTCATCTTTGATAAGTTGTTTTCCGATAGCCATTTTTGGTTCCTCCTGCGGTAAAAGGAAATTGTTAATCGAGATTCCAGGACACTAAATCTTTAGTTCAATAAGATACCAAGTTTGCCCGTCGAATGCAAGCACAAATGATTTAAAGATTATTGGTGATTGATTATTCGGTGGATTTCGGTATTATACAAGCAAATGAAAATGAAAGAGATTATTGCGAAACGAACGAGGCTTATTGATGCGAGCGGGATTCGGAAGGTGTTTGCTCTGGGTGCGGAGCTGGCGGACCCGGTGAATTTTTCGATAGGCCAGCCGGATTTCGATGTGCCCGAGCCGTTAAAAGACGAAGCAATCAAAGCAATCAAGGCGGGGCAGAATAAATATTCACAAACGGTGGGTGATAGTCTGCTGCGTGAAAAAATCGCCGGGCAGATAAAAGAGGAGTTCGGCTGGGCGCGGCCGGCGGTGCTTGTAACCAGTGGCGTCAGCGGGGGGCTGCTGTTAGCTTTTATGGCGATTGTCAATCCCGGTGACGAGGTGATTATACCGGACCCGTATTTTGTGATGTACAAGCACCTGGTGAATATGTTAGGGGGGCAGTGCGTTTTTGTCGACAGCTATCCGGACTTTGAACTTCCTGTCGAGAAGATAGCCGACAGCATAACCGACAAGACCAAGCTGATTATACTCA
>CAYXPG010000229.1:0-2263 GCA_964467205.1 uncultured Pirellulales bacterium
GCCAGAGGCTTCGCCGCGACAAGCGGGAAATTTATTTTCGTGAGCATTATAGTTTATGCGATTTTTTGTTAAGTTACTGGTGAGTGTTGTTATTATTGTCCTGTGCGGGCAGATAGGTCGGAAGCTGCCTACATTGGCCGGTCTGATAGCCGTAATGCCGCTGACCGGTCTGATTGTGTTACTCTGGTTATACACGGAGGCCCCCGGTAATTTCGATCTGATGACTGAATATACTAAAGGTGCTTTGTGGGGCATTGTGCCGAGCATTTTATTTTTCCTCGTTGCCTTTACGTGCTTTCGCAGGCAACTGTCCCTCTGGATTGTACTCTGTGCGAGTTTTGCGGTCTGGCTCATCGGGGCATTTATTCATCAGTGGCTGCTCAATAGATAACGGCCTGGCCGAGTTTTAGCGGACAGTGCAAATCTGCGGCATACCTGTACTCTTGCAAAAGAGCGGTCGTGCGGATATTATTGTTTGAATGGCATCAAAAGCCGGCAAAGACAAAGAAAAACGAGGTTCAGTGGCGGTCAATAAAAAGGCCTACAGGAACTTCGAGCTGATTGAGAGGTTCGAGGCAGGTATTTCGCTTTTAGGGACGGAGGTAAAATCTCTTCGGGCAGGCATGGCCGATCTTAGCGGCTCATACGCAAGGATAGAGGGTGAACAATGCCGGTTGATTGGCGCCAGTATTGCACTGTATGAAAAGGCCGGGGCCTCTAATCACGAGCCGACCCGAAAGAGAGAGCTGCTGCTGCATAAAGCTGAAATCCGCAAGATAAAAACGAAACTGGAACAGCGGGGTTTTACGCTTGTGCCGCTGCGGATTTACTTTAACAATAGAGGTCTGGCAAAAATAGAAGTGGCACTGGCCAGAGGTAAAAGGCAATACGATAAACGAAAGACAATCACCGAGCGGACACAAAAACGAGATATTGATAGAGAATTAAAAAAAAGAAGAAGATAACAAGATTTGTGGGAGTTTTTAGAATGGCTGAAGAGAAAAAGAAAGAAGAGAAAAAAATTATAGTTGACGAGGACTGGAAACAAGAGGCACAGAAGGAAAAAGAGGTGCTGGCCAAACAGAAAGAAGCAGGGCAGGAGAAAGCCACGGAAGAAAAAGCAGGTCATGGCCCTTTGCCGAGAGGTGATTTTGCCGCGCTTATAAGCATGCTGGTTACACAGGCATTATTTTCTCTTGGGATGGTGCATATAGAAGGTCATGATGAGAAGAAGGAGCCGGATTTGGCGCTGGCAAAATACAATATCGATATGCTCGAGACGCTCCAGGAAAAGACCAAAGGCAACCTGAGCAATGAAGAGGAGAAAGTTCTTGAGAATACGCTCAGCCAGATTCGCATGGCTTATGTGAAGGCGGCAGAGTAAAGGTCTCGCTTATCGGTCGTCGTAATTCGTATTTTTTGTAGCGCCGGTAATACAAAGATTGCAGGGTAAAGGAAATTGGCGAATATATTAGATAAAATCATAGCAGACAAAAGAGCGGAAGTTGGTTTTCGCAAGTCTCAAATGAGTGTCGATGAGCTTAAAGCGAAAATACGTTCGATGCCGAAGTGCCGCAATTTTTACAAAGCGGTTATTAAGCGCAGCAGTCGGGGGCTGAACGTTATTGCTGAGGTGAAAAAGGCCTCGCCCTCGGCGGGCGTTATTTGCAAAGATTTTGACGCTGTGGCAATTGCTCAGAGCTACGAAAGATGCGGGGCCGACGCAATCAGCGTTCTTACGGATGAGAAATATTTTCAGGGGCGGCTCGAATACATAGAACAGATAAAGGAAGTCGTGGATTTGCCGATTCTTCGGAAAGATTTTATTATCGACGGCTGGCAGGTTTATGAGTCCCGTGCCGCAGGGGCTGATGCTATATTGCTGATAGCAGAGGCGCTGACGGCCGGTGAGTTGATGGATTTAATGATAACTGCGGCGGAATTGACGTTGACGGTGCTGTTGGAAGTACACGAGGCCGATATGCTCTTGAAGGTCCGCAGTCTTATCGGCTTTCCGAAAAAAGGCTACAGCGTACTGGGCATCAACAACCGGAACCTGACTACGATGGAGGTGGATTTGAACACGACGGGACGATTAGCGGAAATGGTCAATGATAAAAAAGAACTGGTGGCCGAGAGCGGGATAAAAACCCGGGCGGATGTTGAGAAGCTCAAGGCCATCGGGGTAAGTGCGTGTTTAATCGGCCAGACGCTGTGCGAAGAGGAAAATATCGAAGATAAATTTGCGGAGCTGTTTGGCTGA
>CAYXPG010000230.1:0-2243 GCA_964467205.1 uncultured Pirellulales bacterium
CGTCAGGATGAGTCACTGCCTGACAATCGCGGCATAAATCTATGGGTCTGTGGCGACCAGCTTCGAAAAGGCGCCGCCTTAAACGCCGTCCAGATTGCGGAAAAACTGCTCTGATTGCTCTAATGGCCGTCCGGAATATAAAATTAACGATTGTTTATGACGGCAGTGAATATCACGGCTGGCAAATCCAGCCGGGCAAAAAAACCATTCAGGGCATACTTGCCGAGGCCGTCGAGGGCCTGATTGGGCGAGAGGTCAAAATAACCGGCGCAAGCAGAACTGATGCCGGCGTAAGCGCCCTGGGCCAAGCGGCTCTTATGCAGATTGAATCTGCCATACCGACTGAGAACCTCGCTAAAGCAATTACCGACAGACTGCCGGGTGATATTGCGGTCGCCGAAGCGGCCGAAGCAACACCGGACTTCGATGTGATAAGCAATGTCAAAAGCAAGTTATACCGCTACACTATTTTTACCGGGACGCTTCGGCCTGTGCTGCGAATACGGCACTGCTGGCATCTGCCTGCAAAACTTGATATTGCCGCTATGGCAAAGGACGCGAAACTGTTCATCGGCAAAAAGGATTTCAAATCCTTTGCATCAGCCGCCGACAAAAGAGAAAACTCAATAAGGACCATCTTTCGCTGCGATGTTGTCCGCGAAAATGGCTGGGTGTATATTGATGTTGAAGGTGACGGCTTTTTGTATAATATGGTCAGAAATATCGTCGGCACTTTAGTTGAAGTTGGTATCGGAAGATTAAAGGCGGAAAAGATAAGCCAAATTCTTGAAGCAAAAGACCGAAAAGCCGCAGGCCCAATTGCACCTGCACAAGGTTTGTGTTTGATGTGGATTAAATATTGAAAATTGTTCATATAATAACAAGATTGATTTTAGGCGGGGCGCAGGAAAATACACTTATAACCTGTAAGCTCCTGGCGCAGCGAGGTTATGATGTTACGCTGATTACAGGCCCGGCCATAGGCCCGGAAGGCGAATTATTCGAACAGACAAGGAACCAGAATTATAAAACAATCGTCATTGATAAACTAAGACGTCCCATTTGCCCTATATATGACACCATAAGCTATTACCAGGTCAAAAAACACCTAAAGCACATAAAACCCGACATCGTTCATACCCATTCGGCCAAGGCGGGAATTCTCGGCAGATTCGCAGCGAAGGACTTAAAGGGCAAATGGGGAGAAAACCTGCCGGCAGTTGTCCACACAATCCACGGGCTGGCATTTCACCCTTACCAAAACGAATGGCTGAATAAATTCTATATCGCCGTCGAAAAAGCCGCTGCCAGAAGGACAGATTTTTTTATCAGTGTCGCCGATGCAATGACCGCTAAGGCAGCAGCCGTAGGCGTTGCAAAAAAGGAAAAATTCTGCACCGCATATTCTGCTATCGAGGAAGATGATTTTCTACGGCCAATTCCTGATGAGCGCAGAAAAGAATTTCGTAACAAATATGGCATTTCGGAAGAGGCGATAGTCCTTGTTACCATTGCCCGGCTTTTTATGCTAAAGGGGCACGAATATATTATCGCCTCAGCCAAAGAGCTTTCAAAGAGGTTTGAAAATGTTGTCTGGCTGTTTGTCGGAGACGGCAACCTCGCCGAGAATTTCAAAAGACAGGTGCGCGAGATGGGGCTGGCCGGCAGGATTAAGTTTACAGGCCTTTTGCCGCCAGAGCAAATACCCCTCGCCATACAATCTTCGGATATACTCGTTCATTGCTCATTGAGGGAAGGGTTGGCACGGACCCTGCCGCAGGCGATGTTATGCTCAAAGCCGGTGGTATCCTTTGATGTTGACGGTGCAAGAGAGGTGGTAAATGAAACCACCGGCCGACTGATTGAACCTGAGAACATCGAGCAGTTGACGGAGGCTTGCGCCGAACTGATAGAGAACAGGGATTTAAGGGACGAACTCGGCAGAGCCGGCCGGGAATCGGTGAAAGAGAAATTCGCACCTGATACAATGGTCGATACCATCGAAGCAGTCTATCAAAAACTGTTGGAGAAAAAGACATTATGAAAAGTTATAGAAAAGAGTTATGGTTTAATACAGGAGGCCGGCGGGAGTTTATTAATATCACGCCCCAGATTCAACAGTGTCTCGAAGAGAGCGGCGTCACGGAGGGTTTTGTGCTCTGCAACGCTATGCACATCACCGCCAGTATCTTTATCAACGACGATGAATCCGGCCTGCATAATGATTTCGAGGTCTGGCTGGA
>CAYXPG010000231.1:0-2238 GCA_964467205.1 uncultured Pirellulales bacterium
AAATGTCTGTTCGCACTAAAACAAATACATTTCTCGGTTTGCTTGCCGGCGGGATTTTGTCGCTCTTCGGCAAAGGGCCGAAAAAACCTTCGGTTGACGATTTGAGGCAAACTGAGTTTAAAACCAGTACTCAGCGACTGGGGATTCGATTCACTAAAAAAATTCGAGATGTTTTTCGGTTCAGATGGCTTAAAAAAATGTAGTATCGTATTTGCTTTTTTAACTATTGGGGTTTTTTATGTCTGAACTTGGTATAGAACCCGCCCCGGGCAAGGACCCTGAACTTAGCGAAAATGCCATAACCGTGCTGCAAAGCCGCTACCTTATCAAAGATGAGCACGGGAAATGCATCGAAACCCCGGCGCAGCTTTTCAGCAGAGTCGCAGAAACCGCAGCCAAAGCTGAAATCAAATATAGGCCAGAGGCCGGCGAAGTCGAAAAATGGCACAGAAGATTTTACGACCTTTTAGCGTCACTGAAGTTTCTGCCGAACTCACCCGCCCTTATGAACGCAAACCGCCCCGGCGGAATGCTCAGCGCCTGTTTCGTGCTGCCGATTGAAGACAGTATAGAAGCAATATTCGAGACGATTAAGCAAACTGCCCTTATTCAAAAGGCCGGCGGCGGAACGGGATTTTCATTCGACAAATTAAGACCGACCGGCGACCGTGTGGGCTCGTCCGGCGGAACAACATCAGGGCCCATCAGCTTCTGGCGGGTCTTCTCCGAAGCCACCAACGCAATTCAACAGGGTGCCTTCCGCCGCGGGGCAAATATGGGGATGATGAGTGTCGAGCATCCCGACATACTGAAATTTCTATATGCCAAGCAGAACCTGAAGGCCTTTACCAATTTCAATATCTCGGTGAAAATCCACGATGACTGGATGCGGCAGGTACTCGAATCGGGCAAAACACTGCACATCGTAAAAAATCCACGCACCCAACAGCGGTACCTGCTGCCGCTCAAACTTGATATTGCAAACTACACCATCAGCGATTTGAAGAAGCTAACAGAAAAATCGGTATCATCCGGCTCTGCGGCCAAATTCTACACCATCGGCGATATCTGGAAAACGATAGTCAACTGCGCCCATAAAAGCGCAGAGCCGGGAGTAGTCTTTAGCGACCGAATCAACCGTGACAATCCGACACCTTCTTTAGGTCCCATCGAAGCTACCAACCCGTGCGGCGAACAGCCTTTACTTGCTTTCGAGGCCTGTACTCTGGGAAGTATCAATCTTACCAAGTTCGTAAAAACCGCCGACGGAAAAATTGATATGGATTGGAAAGCATTAGCTGCAACCGTAAAGCTTGCGGTACGATTCCTGGACAATATCCTCGATGCCTGCAACTATCCCGTCAGAGACACCGTGCGCCTGGCACAGGCAAACCGCAAAATCGGACTGGGCGTTATGGGTTTCGCCGACTGCCTGTTCCTGCTCGGCATCCCTTATGATTCACATCAGGGCATTGAATTCGGCGCCGAGCTTATGAAGTTTATTAACGAGGGCGCGCGTCAGGCCAGTGCTGAACTTGCCAATTTACGGGGGCCTTTCCCAAACTGGAATGAGAGTATCTGGCGAACCAAAAGGCACACAAAGGTCCGCAACGCCTCTATTACCTGCGTGGCCCCGACCGGCACAATCAGCATTATCGCAGACTGCTCCAGCGGAATCGAGCCGGCCTATTCACTGGTATTCGTTCGGCAGATACTAAACGGGACAAAAATGCTGCACGTAAATCCGGTCTTCAAACAAATCGCCGAAAGGAAAGGACTCTACACTAAAGAACTCGAACAGAAAATCGCCAAGGCCGGCAGTATTCAAAAAATCTCCCAATTCCCCGCCGCAATCCACAAAGTCTTCAAGTGCGCCTACGACATAAAACCCGAATGGCACATCCGAATGCAGGCCGCTTTTCAAAGGCACTGCGACGCAGCGGTCAGCAAAACAATCAACTTCCACGAAAAAGCCACCACAGCCGAAGTGGACAAGGCCTACAAACTGGCCTATGAGCTCGGCTGTAAAGGTATCACGATTTACCGCCGTTCCAGCCGAAAACCTGAGCCGATGACTCTCGATTAATTGACCATTGAGAAAGGCATAAAAATATCATTTGATTCGTTTTTTCGCTAAAGTGAATATTGTGAAATTGCCGATACAACAGCATCAGTAAAAGAATTTTCTCCCCTCCGGGAAACATCGAGCAAGGCAATGTTGCTCGATGTTTTCTTTTT
>CAYXPG010000232.1:0-2179 GCA_964467205.1 uncultured Pirellulales bacterium
TTCCGCGTGTGATTTTCGTACGAGATAGCCGCCGGGTCGGAGACGCCGCCCCCGCCCTCGATTTGCCCGAACTTTGCGAGGATCTCTTTATCTTCCGGTTTCTCGTCGGCGAACTGCCAGACGGTAATGCTGTTTTCGACGTTGATGATAGTGCCTTTTGTGCCGGAGATTTCGAAACGCCGGAACTGTCCCGGATACGAGGCGGTTGTGCCGTAGATAATTCCCAATGCGCCGTTGTTGTAACGAATTGCGGCGGCCGCGGTGTCTTCGGTCTCGATTGTGTGGCCGAGCGCCGCTGTGAAGGCCTGGACAGATTCGATCGGCGGCATCAGGTCGCAGAGCATATCGACCATGTGGATGGACTGGTTCATCAGCGCGCCGCCGCCGTCCAGTTTCCACGTGCCGTGCCAGGAGTCCTTGTAATATTCGTCGGTCCGCCACCAGGGGACATATATGCCGGCATAAGTAATTGTGCCGAGCCGTCCGGAATTGATTGCCTCTCGGATGGGCTCGGTCATATCGTTGAATCGGTAGGGGAAGATGCCGCCTAAATACGTCCCGGCTTTTTCGTGGGCCTCGATCATCGCGTCGATGCGCTCTAACGTAATTTCCAGCGGCTTTTCGCAGATGACATGCTTGCCGGCCTCGGCGGCGGCAATCGTCGGCTCGGCATGGAATCCGCTCGGCGTGGCAATGGTGACAATATCGATGTCGTCGCTGTCGAGCATTTGCTGGTAGTCCTTGAAAGCGCGGACGCCGTATTTGTCTGCGAGTTGTTCGGCCCTGTCGGCGATTTTGTCGCAATAGCCGAGAAGTTTCGCATTGGGAAGGTCACCGATAGCTCTGGCGTGAAAATCCGCGATGAGTCCGGCGCCGATAATTCCAAAATTCCAGGTCTTCATATCCATCTTCCTTTCTGTCTCGAATCAGTCACAGGGCAAACCTACCTCATCGGCGATTTCTCTAACGGCGGCAATCGCCCTGGAAAAAAGTTCCGGTCCGGTAGAGCCGCCGAACTGGCCGCCGAGCTGCAGGTGCGGCTCCATTGTCAGGCAGCCGTCGTAGTTCATCGCCGCAAGTTCGGCCAGCAGCTCTTTGATTTGACCGTCCCCTTCGCCGGGGATACTGCCGACGTCTTTGGAGCCGAGTTTCCAGTCTTTGATATGGACGTGGACGACGTAAGGTTTCATGACCGGCCAGCAGCTCTCGACGTTGTCGGTGATTTTTTCGCCCCAGACGAAATTGGCGGGGTCGTAAACCAGCCGGAGTTTCGGCGAACCGATGGTCTCGATCATCTCGGCACAATTTTTGGCGCTATGGCCGTATATCTTCGTTTCGTTTTCGTGAACCATTGTGACATCAACATCATTTAACAGCTCGACCTTGGCTGCCATCCTTTCCATAACCTGATCACGGAAGTCCTCGATATTCTTACCTTCAGGGGCATAGTAGCTGAACATTCGTATGAACGGCGTCTCGAAGAACACGGCCAGGTCGATCGCGTGTTTGAATTTATCCAGATGCGGCTCGAAAGGCTCGTCCAGTTTGACTTTGCCGATCGGCGAGCCGATAGCGCTTACCTTCAGGCCGTAATCCAGTATCATTTTTCTGGCTTCGTTCAATTCATTCTTCGTCAGGTCCATAATATTCTTTTTATTGATAAAACGAGGCTCGATAAAACCGACGCCTTCGGAGTCCAGGTACTGAACCTGCTCCAGAAAATCGTCTGTGACCTCATCTGCAAATGCACTTAATTTTGCCATTTTCTTTTTTATCTCCTGTAAAGCTTCCCTAAATTCAAAATTTTTTAGTTGCCCCTAAAGTAGCCAACTGTTTAGCTGATTTCTCTGTTACCTGGTAACCAGTGAACTATGGGAATGTTATAGCCTACTTGATTTATGAATTGTGTTCAACCATTTTTAAATCTGAGTTTGCAGGATTGTCAAGCTAATGGATTTTTATAGCGGCATTTTGCCTTGATTATCTTATTGAACAAAACCTTGCGAAGTGGATTGGTTTGCGTTACATTTGCGGATTATTAAGACATCAACATAAAACACGAAGCTTTTTTTGGCATATTTTTAGTGAAAGGAGCAGGCATGGCACTCAATAGAAAATTAAAAATGGGAATGGTCGGCGGCGGTCCGGGAGCATTTATCGGTGATGTGCATCGCAAGGC
>CAYXPG010000233.1:0-2132 GCA_964467205.1 uncultured Pirellulales bacterium
GCTGGCAAATTTAATTCCTTGCTCAAAGAAGTTTATTGTCTATAATTGCTTTGTTCGTATATTTCTTTAAGCAAAAAACGGTCATTTTTAAGTAATAGGAGAATTTGACTTATGGCGTTAAAAATTTATTACGAAAAGGACGCACCGATAGATGCGTTAAAGGGCAAAAAGGTGGCAGTGATTGGTTATGGCAGTCAGGGCCACGCACATAGTCTTAATCTGCGTGACAGCGGTATTGAGGTGGCGGTAGCTGAACTGGAAGGCACGGACAATTTTAAGCTCGCACAGGAGCACGGGTTTTCACCGGGCGATATAAAGACCGCTATGGAAGGTGCAGCGCTGATTATCGTAACGCTGCCGGACGAGGTTCAGGCAAAAGTTTACCAGGGTCAGATTGCCCCAAATTTAGCGGCGTCTCAGACGCTTGGTTTTTGTCATGGCTTCAATATTCATTTCAAATATATTGTTCCGCCAAAAGACGTTAATGTTGTGATGATTGCTCCGAAAGGGCCCGGGCATCTGGTTCGCAGTGAATTTGAAAAAGGCGGCGGCGTGCCCTGCCTCGTTGCCGTCGAACAGGACGCCACCGGCGATGCAAAGGCAATCGCTCTTGCATGGGCAAACGGAATCGGCGGAGCCAGAGCCGGCGTTATTGAGACTACCTACAGGGAAGAGACCGAAACAGATTTGTTCGGCGAGCAGTGTGTTCTCTGCGGCGGGCTTACATCGCTTATTAAAGCAGGTTTTGAAACTTTGGTAGAAGCGGGGTATCAACCTGAAATTGCCTACTTCGAGTGTATGCACGAGGTCAAACTCATCGTTGACCTTATGTATCAGGGCGGCCTGAGCTATATGAGATACAGCATATCCAACACCGCTGAATACGGCGACCTCACCCGCGGACAAAGGATTATCAATGAGCAGACCAAGGCGGAAATGAAAAAGATACTTGCGGAGGTTACTTCGGGAGAATTCGCAAAGGAATGGGTCGCCGAATACAAGGGCGGCTTGAAAAAGTTTAACGAGCTGTACAAAAAAGACTATGATTGTCAACTGGAAACCGTCGGCAGAGAATTGCGCGGGATGATGAAGTGGATTGATGCAAAGAAGGTGTGAATCGTGCCGCGAAACAGGAAAGGGGCAATGTTATGAGGGCTGCAGGAAAAAGCAAAGGCGAGGGCTTCTTATCCGGTGTTTACTTTTTGCTTATTACTTTCTGTCTGTTTTGCGGCTGTTCTGTTGTCGAGTATTTTCAGCCGGAAAAGCCCCCTTTTTATGAGCAGATTTATGCCGCCTACGATAGTACAAGCCTGAATATGAGCAGTGCTGCCGACGTCCTGGGCACGATTAATCTGCCTGAGTATGAGTTGCTTAGCCAGAGCAAAAAGGTCGTTGCTTCGGTAGGTCAAAAGAAAAAAGGCTACGAAACCTGGTTTAATATGGTTGCCTTCGACG
This sequence comes from uncultured Pirellulales bacterium, assembly GCA_964467205.1. Lineage (GTDB taxonomy): Bacteria > Planctomycetota > Phycisphaerae > Sedimentisphaerales > Anaerobacaceae > CAYXPG01. Next base: position 1,456 of record CAYXPG010000233.1, read on the forward strand.
AGAACGACTCGACGGCGAAACGAAAGTATTTATTAGTTGTCGATGAAAAACCAAAAATACTGTTTGTTTCTCCGATGGAAAACCTTAGCTTCGACTGTGAAATGGTTATCGAAAGCGAGGTGCTCGACAGACCCTACGCAGACGAAAGGACACGGCGAATAGCAGTACTAAAAAGCATTTTGGAAAGATTCCGCAGTGATATCGCTGAGGTTGGCCAAGACAATAAAATGCTTAATGACAGTGGGATGATGGTTAATCAGGCGCTGGGGACGGTTTTGGTTAAATTGGACTCTTCACCCACCCTGGCGTCAAGGCTGCACGAGCCGGCCGGCCTCCTGTTCGACCATGTTAGTTTTGGTAAAGGCAAAATTCAAATGGTCGTAACGTACGATATTGTTACGGTCAAGATAAGACTTGGCTCGCTGGTGCGCAAGTTCGAAGAGCCGGATGTTATTGATAAAAATAAATAATCACTGTCTCTCACATCAATGGCAGGGGCGGGATTCCTGGCGAGTATAAGGGCAGGCAGGCCCGCGAGGCCATAAAGACGGTTTTTTGTGCTGATATGGGCTTTTTTGGCAAAAAAATAAAAAAGGTTGATTCAGTGTTGCGAATCGGCTATAGTTTGCGGATTAGAAAAAACCCTGTCGCACGGGGTAGCTTAAGAATTGATTATT
>CAYXPG010000234.1:0-2130 GCA_964467205.1 uncultured Pirellulales bacterium
GAATCGCAGAAACAATATTCGGCATAAGGGACTTTTCCAAGCTGAGCGACCTTGTCGGAAGCAGTGAACGTTGCACACCAAAGCTCGCTTTGGTTCCAGGTGAGGCCGCCCATCGGCCTTACGCCGACCTTTCGGCTATCGGTAGTGGCCAAGAAACCCCAGCCAACCTGTTTTGTGAATTGCTTTACTTCTTCGATGTCCATATTAGTTTTCCTTTCGCTTTACCGTGGATTTATGTAATGTCGTAAGCTAACACGGTGGGCTAAAGCCCACCCTACGAAGTATTATACATCGGAATAGGTAAGAAGGCGAAAGGAAAAAAAGGGAAAAGGGGGGAATAGCATATAGCGTGCAGCGTATAGCGGATAGAAAAAGAGAAAATTGTGGTTTTGGTGTCTCGCCAGCACGCTTTTCGGTCAAAATCAAGTGATTTTGAAGGGGAATATTGTGAATTTATCGAATAAAATCGTTGATTTATGGGGATATAACGAGTATGAATTTACAGAACAATTAAGTTTTAGGAAAAGGAGTTTAGTATGTCTGTAAAAGTTAAATATGTATCGCTGTTTGTTCTTTTTCAATGTTTATTTATATGTGGCGGCTGCCAGACTTATGAGATTTCGAGGGTGCAGCCGCTTTCGCCTATTGAGGAATGTGGTTATGTCAAATTAACCGGCCATTCAGAGATGATGGCTTATCTTAAGAAGATAGATTCTCTCTCGGACAAGGTAAAGATAGAGGTGATAGGCAAGAGTGTCGAAGGTCGGGAAATCCCGGTTGCGATGCTTAGTGAGAATGAGGTTTTTGGTTCGAATCGGGGAGTAAAGCCGGTAGTTTTAATTTTTGCGGCGCAGCATGGCAATGAGCCGTCCGGCAGGGAAGCTGTGCTTATTTTGATAAGGGAGCTGGCGATAGGTTCTCTGCAGGATGTATTAAAAGACCTAGATGTGCTTATGGTGCCGTTAGCGAACCCCGATGGCGCTGCAAAGGACAATCGCAGAAACGCTAATGATATGGATTTGAATCGAAATCATGTGGTTTTAAGTGAGCCCGAGTCATTGGCCCTTCACACTCTGTTTTTAAAATGGATGCCGGAAGTTACTGTGGACATTCATGAAGCGAGTTGTATGAGCAGAAGCTGGCTGCGTCTTGGGTACAGGAAAAATGCTGAAGAGATGTTTGATTGTGTATCGAATCTTAACATTTCGCCGGCAATCATTAAATATTGCCGGGAAGTTTTTGTGCCTGAAGTGGGGCGACTTATAAAGGAGGATGGTTTTAGATTTGGCCGTTATATTGTCGGCGGCCCGCCTGAAGCAAGAAGGATACGCCACAGTACAACCAATATTAATGACGGTCGTCAGAGTATGGGGATATACAACACATTTTCATTTATATTTGAGGGTCAGAAGTACAGGGGGTCAGTTGAGAAAATCGAAAGGCGCACGGCCGGTCAGATTTCGGGCGTTCGGGCTTTTCTCAAGACAATAATCAGGCATCGAAAAAAGGTTTTAAGTATTGTCGGTTCGGCGAGGGACAAACTGCTGGAAGAGCCGCAGCGGGGTGATGAAATTTATGTTCGGCAGGACTATACAAGGGACCCTGAGCGAAAGACGGTGACTTTTGCGGTGTATGATGTTAATTCCAAACAGCATACGCAGAAGGAACTGTGGAATTATTCGCCGTTAGTCAGGGTCAAAAAGAGCGTCGAAAAGCCGGTTGCCTATATTTTTTCGAAAAATGAGCGCAGACTGACCGAATTGCTTTCCAGGCACCAGATAGAGATGCATTGTTTGAAAAAGGATACCAAAATCAAGGTCGAAGAATATACGATTTTATCCCTAACCTCTATTACCGAAGAGGATAAGGCGGGCAGGGACGTTGAGGTAAAAGTACAAACAAAGGACGTAACTATGGAAGAGGGCAGCGTGGTGATATTTCTGCGACAACGGGCTGGCAATCTTATTCCATTGCTGCTGGAGCCGGAGTCGAGCTGGGGTATTTGTACCGAGAGAGCCGGGCGTAAGCATCGTTTTGCCGAGTACCTGCAGCAAGGGCGGCAATATCCCATCTTAAGATTAATGCAGCCGGTTGAGTTAGAGCTTAAAAAGTGTGAAAAAAATTAGCAGT
>CAYXPG010000235.1:0-2127 GCA_964467205.1 uncultured Pirellulales bacterium
TATCGCGAGGGCGCCGACAAAAAATAATAAAAAAACCGCCGTTCTCACGATTGAAAACAGCGGTTTGGACTATCTTAAGCCGGAATCCAGATATAAGGGACACACTGCGTTCCACGTCGCGAGAACACAATATATGCAGCTAACCACAGGCAGGTTTTCTGACTTGCGTCTTACCTCAGGACTCCTTCCCGCCCGGTACTGTTTCTTGCACTTCGTATCATCCCTGCAAAAAACACCTTCCAGGCAGTGGACAAATGTCCCTCGGATTTCCGAACCATCTCGGAGCAGACGCTTACAGCGGCGCGTCCGTTACGGCCTTTAACCGTATTCCCGTTTGACTATCCAAAAACATTATGCTTTCGGACCTGCGGTCAGGTTATCTTCTTTTCAAAGAGCTTTTCTGCTGATTTTTAGCAGTTCGTTTGTTGCTCTTCAAGTTAAAAACAAAAATTATTACTGCCTTAAATAAATAATTATTGCCGCCAGTATCAAAATGGCAAGCGTACAAACCCCCATCGCAATAACAAACACCCACATAAAGCTTTTGCGCTGCCGCGACATAATGTATTTGAGATACCTGTCACTGACGGAAAAGGTCTTGCTCATCTGGCAAATAGCGTCCGTATGGCTGATGGTGCTCTGGTCCAGTTTGTCCAGACTTTCGTTGAACTTATTAAAATTCTCAGCCATCTGCACATCGGTATCGGCTGCAGCGGCAAGCTGATGGTCGATATTCGACAAAGCATCGGTCTGCTTGGCGGTTTCAGTCGGTATCTTTTCAACGGCTTCAATAAACTGCTGATTTTTGGCTGCGGTCGCCTTTAACTGTTCGAGCATCTGCTCAGTCAGCTCCTTCTGATTTGCCGCAACATCAGGAAAACTCTCCATCAACCTCGGCAGCTTATTCATATGGTCCATCAAACCCTCGTGCTGAGTAATCTGACGGTTCAGGTTCTCATTGATGCCTTTAAGCTGACCAATCAGCTCATTAAAACCCTCCTGCAGTTTTTCAAGCGATTCGGTCTTACCGCTCGGCTGGACCGCCTTTACTACAACTTTATCACTCTGCTGCGGCTTTTCGCCCTGCTCTTCAATGACACTTTGGCCGACCTGTTTTTCGCCGGACAACTCTGCCACCTCCTGGCTCGTGCTGATTAACCCTTCATCGTCTATCTGCCCAGAATAATCTGCACCGGAAGAAAATCGCTGAGACCTGAACCAACTGTTCGTTTTCGACCAGAGTTCCTTCAAAGCCATTTTTCAAAGCCCCTTAAAGCCACATACCCTTCTTAACCAAATACTGATTATAGTAAAAAGTTTTCCTGCTGCAAACTTAATTTATTTTTGTTATATTACCGCCGAAATCCGTAACAATTTGAAAGGCCGACAAATGAAATTAGTTACATATTCCAGAAACGAGTCAATTTCATCCGCAATCCTTACTTCCGACGGCCTGCTCGACATCCCATCCGCCTGGCAAGGCCCAAATCCGCCCAGAAGCGTAAAGGAGATTCTAAAAAGAGGCCCTGCCTGCCTTGCAAGGCTGGCCAAACTGGCCGAAGCCGCAGATTCTTACACACCTCTTGACTCGGTAAAACTCCTCGCACCAATACATCAGCCGGGAAAACTGCTCGCATTAGCGGGAAATTACAAAGAACACATCAAAGAGGCCGGCCTGCTGCTCGGCCTGTCCGATTCACCCCGAGAATCGACCGTACCAAGGCCGTTCCTTATGCCCGCAACCGCCGTTACCGGGCCCGATACACAAATACCCTGGCCCGATTACAGCAAAGAAATAGATTACGAAGTAGAACTGGCCATCGTCATCGGCAAAGAGGCCAAATGCATCAAGCCGGACGATGCCCCCGAACACATCGCCGGCTACACCATCGCCAACGATATATCCGCACGCAGTGTAACCTTTGCAAAGAACCGCAAAAAGCGTCCGTGGGACGAATTCTATGACTGGCTCAACGGCAAATGGGCTGATAGCTTTCTGCCGATAGGGCCGTTCCTGCTCACCGCAGACCAGATTGATGATGTGCAGAATCTTGATATATCTCTTTCCGTCAACGGCCAAATCCGCCAGAACTCCAATACTTCGAATATGATTTTCAAGGTAGCTGA
>CAYXPG010000236.1:0-2065 GCA_964467205.1 uncultured Pirellulales bacterium
CCATCTCACCGCCCAGAACCCCTGCTCCGCCTGTAATCACAATACATTTATCTTTTATGTCAAATAGTTCTTTCATTTTTATCCTTTTCTTACGCTATATATGATTATTGCCTGCAGTTGAGCTTTCCCCTGCCTGCCGAATCTGTCACCGACTCCGAATGAATACTTTTGCAAAATCATATTAACACCTGTAATCCGGCAGCTTTTTTTCCAACGCTTTACGTTCAAATCTCATAAACACAGGCAAACCATTTTTGCCGATTGTAATCGGCGCCTGCCCCTGCACCAAAGGCCTTACATAATCGCGCATTGCATCGGTGATGTGGTTTCCATTCTCATTTATGTACTCTCTTGGCATTTTCTTTTCGCCGTTGGCCACCTCGCTAAGCTCAGCCAGACCTGTCGTGCATTCATATTCAGCCCCGTCCCGGCGAACAAGAGTAACCATTTTACCGTTTTCACCGCTCAATGCCGCTTTAACCGCCGCCTGCCCGCACATATAGGCCTCGTTAACATCTCTCAGTGATGCAAAGTGCATAGCGCTTCGTTGATTTGTACCTAATTTATTGAAACGCACCTTTATACCAACCTCCTTTTCGATTACAGCTTTGAGTATCTCTGCTGCACCGCCCAATTGCTGATGGCCGAAACTGTCTCTGCCGAACCTTCCGGTATCAGCCGTTATATAGCCTCCATTTTCGTCTTTAAGACCTTCACTTACGACGACAAACACTCTGCCTAATTCCTTAAGCACTTCTCTGACATCGCTGATAAGTTTTTCAAAAGAAAAAACTGATTCGGGCATATATATAAGATGTGGTGCGTCCTCCCGGCTCCGTGCCGCAAGCCCTGTCGCCGCCGCTATCCACCCGGCATCTCTGCCCATCACCTCCAGTATCGTGCAGGTATCTGTCGTATAAAGTGCCTCGGTGTCCCGGCCGGCCTCAGCCGCACAGGTAGCAACATATTTCGCCACGCTGCCGTAACCAGGGCAATGGTCGGTACAGGCAAGGTCGTTATCGACAGTCTTTGGAATACCTATACAAACCAGTTCGTATCCCGTCTCTTCGGCCAGCTTATTTACCTTATCAGCGGTGTCCATAGAGTCGTTACCGCCGGCATAGAAAAAGTAATGAATATCGTGTGCCCTGAACACATCCAATATTCTTTCGTAATCCGCCCTGGAATCTTCCAGCGATTTGAGCTTATATCTGCAAGAGCCAAGTGCAGCAGCAGGCGTCTGTTTCAACGCCTCGATGGTTTCCGGCTTCTCCGCCGAAATGTCAAATAATTCTTCCTTGAATACGCCCAATATGCCGTTGGTTGCGCCATACATCCGGCCGATTTCCCCCGATTTAAGCGCCTCCTGAACAACACCGCAGACGCTCGAATTTATCACCGCTGTCGGCCCGCCCGACTGCGCCACAATTGCATTAGTTCCTGAATCCACTGCGATTATTCTCCTGCAGGATTTTAAGATTTTGCTCAGTCGCTTGCATTGTAATCTTTTTTATCCCTTTGTCCACGCTCGAATTTTACATTTCATCGCAAATGGCGCAGGGATTTATCTTCTCGCAGGTTCAAGAGGCGACAGCCTTCGCCCAACATTATTTCCACGTCCTGAGAACCAAAAAAATGCTGAACAAAAAATAATCATCCGCCCAGTGTCATTGCTGCCACCGCGGCACAGCTCAGTCGAAGAATCCGGACCCCTTCCCCAGATGTTTGCGGCACACCTGCTCGTTCAATTCCACACCCAGTCCCGGCTTGTTGCCCAACTCAAGATACCCTTCTTTGTAGATTGGGCCGTCGTGCTGAATAATGTCCGGCCAGTGCGGAAGCTCCACGCTGTCGGACTCCAGCGTTATAAACGAGCGGATAGCTGCGCACACATGTCCGGAGGCAATAGTACCCACGGGCGAGCACAGGTTATGGCAGGCCATAGGCATATAATACAGGTCGGCCCAGTCAGCAATCCTCTTGGTCTCCAGCAGCCCGCCGCATTTCTGCACGTCCGGCTGGATGATGTCGCAGGCCTGATTCTCGATGAAAGGACGCCATGTGT
>CAYXPG010000237.1:0-2032 GCA_964467205.1 uncultured Pirellulales bacterium
CAAAAGGCGACAACGCAGCAACTGTGTCTATATCCACTGCAAAGAGAAAAGTTGAGGAATTGTTGACCAAAGAATGGCTGCTGACTAATGAACGCGGCGGCTACTCATCGTCAACGATTGTCGGTTGCAATACGAGAGAATATCATGGCCTGCTCATCGGCTCGCTTAATCCACCGGCTAACAGGATAATGGCGCTGGCTAAATGCCTGGAGATGGTGATATTTAAGGGAGAGACCAAATTATTATCGCCTGAAGACGGGGTATCGCCCGGTGTGAGCCGGCGAAAGGTATTTAACTTTTCCACCTTTGAATTCAATGACAAATTCGCGCCGCAAGGTTTCACGCATCTTGTGCAGGTGCGTCGTGATACGGGGCTGCATTTTGATTATGAATTGGAGCAACTTGAACTGACTAAATCCGTTTACCTTCTCCGCGAAACGGATATGGTTGCCCTGGTTTATGATTTTAGCAATGTGCGAGAGCCGGCGGAGTTCGTTTCGCGTCCATTTGTCGGCCTGAGGGATTTCCACACACTGCAAAGGTCTGATGCTCCATTATGTTCAAGCCGGCATGGGGACAGTTTGCTGATTCGCCATGATGTTCCGGGCAGTTGTGAATTGTTCCTGGGCAGTCCTTCCATGCACTTCGAAAAGGACGAGCAATGGTGGTTTAATTTCGTATATCGTAATGAGAAAGAAAGAGGCCAGGATTTTACCGAAGATTTGTGGACGCCCGGCTTTTTTAAGTGCCAGGTGCCCGCGGGCGGACCATCCCGAATTATTTTCTGGGCGCAGTTGAGTAAAGCCGGGTCGGGCTGCAAACCTGAGCAGTTAATAAAAGCCGATATCGACGCAGCTTGTAAAGATTTGCGCAGGCACCAGAGTATTGTAACTGCCGCTGTAAAAAACAGCGATGAAAAATTTAGAACACTTTGCCTGGCTGCCGACCAGTTTATTACGAAAAGCCAAACAAACGGTGTCCCCGAACACACACACAGAACCACTGTTATAGCGGGCTTTCCCTGGTTTGCGGACTGGGGTAGAGACACTTTTATATCCTTGCCGGGTTTACTGCTCTCAACCCGCAGGTTCGCCGAGGCAAAATCTGTTTTGACCACTTTTGCCGCAGCGGTGGATGAAGGTATGATACCAAATCGTTTCGATGACCGCACCGGCACCGCCTACTTTAATAGTGTGGATGCTTCTCTTTGGTTTATCAACGCAGCTTTTCAATACTTAAATGCCACGGGCGATTCGGAAACGTTCACGCAGCATCTTCTGCCGACAATCCGCTGGATTATAGACTCTTACCACGATGGTACGCGGTTTGGTATTTGTTCCGATGCCGATGGGCTTATAACCGCAGGCAGTGACGAGACGCAGTTGACGTGGATGGACGCCAAATATGATGGGGTTGCCGTAACTGCCCGCTGCGGGAAAGCGGTTGAGGTTAACGCCCTTTGGTACAATGCTCTTTGCCTTAGTGCCCGGTTTTATGCGGGCCGAGATGTAAAGAACGCAAAGCATTACAAATCTATGGCAGAGAAAGTGAAGGTTGGTTTCTGTAAATTATTCTGGAATGAGAAAGCGCGTTACTTAAACGACTGTATTTTGCCCGATGGTTCGGTAGATTCAAGCCTCCGTTCGAACCAGATATTTGCCGTCTCACTTGGTTTTTCACCACTGTCACCTGAGCAGCAAAAGTCGGTGGTAGATGCGGTACAAAAACATCTGCTCACCCCTTACGGGCTGCGAACGCTGAATGTCGAGAACGGTCGTTACAAAGGGACATATACGGGCCCACAGCAACAGCGAGACGAGGCTTATCATCAGGGCACGGTTTGGCCGTATCTGATTGGGCCGTTTGTTGAAAGCTTCTTGAAGGTCAATGAATTCAGCCGAAAAAGCAAGAAAAAGGCGGCTGAATTTATCCAGCCTCTGATGCAGCATCTAACCCAAGATGGCTGTGTCGGCAGTATCTCGGAGATATTCGATGGTGACGCCCCCCATAAGCCGAGAGGGTGCATTGCTCA
>CAYXPG010000238.1:0-2011 GCA_964467205.1 uncultured Pirellulales bacterium
AACCCAATCAAACCCAATTAAAGCCAATAAAATGCCAAAACAAACCCAAAACAAACCCAAACAAAGCCAATTTCACCTCCGTCCAAAGGCAGCAGGAATTGCCTTTGCACATGGTTGGCAAGTTGATTTGCAATCAATAGGAAGGAACAATTCGATTTTTTGCTTTGGTAACTACGGCCTTTTCAATAGTTATGAGCCCGGCCTTTTTGGGAATTACCTCGCCGGACTCAATCTCGTTACCTTCCGAGACATTTCGCCGCGTAAATTTCTTGGCTCGCCGGCTCCCAAATTTCTGCAGCCTCCTTGGGAGTCCTTACAGACTGTGGAGAGCATCGAGTATTCCTTGACAGCGAATCCGCTGATACATAAAGTGGCGTCAATGGCAAAGACCCTTTACATAATAGATGGCCACGCGCACATTTACGCCGCATATTATGCCCGGATGCGACCGCTGACCAGCCCCACCGGCGAACCGACCCAGGCGACCTACATCTTCACCGCCGCCGTTCTGGGCCTCATCCAGCGTCATAAGCCCGACATGCTCGCCGTCGCATTAGACAGCAAGGCCCCGACCTTCAGAACCGAAATCTACACCGAATACAAGGCCAACCGCCCCCCGATGCCGCCTGATATGCCCGCCCAAATTGACCGAATCGAGCAGATTTTAGAGGCGATGAACATCACCACATTACGCATAGACGGCTTCGAAGCCGACGACATAATAGGGACACTCGCAAAGAAAGCAGCGAAAAAAGGTATCGACACATACATCTGCGCAAAAGACAAGGATATGTATCAGCTTGTCGATGACCATACTTACATTTTCGATATCAAAAAAGGTGAAGTTCTTGATGATGATGCGCTGTTTGAAAAATATAAAATTCATCCAAAAGATTTTCTCGATGTTTTGGCCTTACAGGGTGATACTTCAGACAATGTACCCGGCGTACCGCTAATCGGGGAAATGAACGCCGTTAAGCTGATTCAACAATACGGTTCTCTCGATAAACTATACAGGCACGCCGACGAAATAAAAGGAAAACGCGGCGAAAACTTGCGCAAATATAAAGAGCAGGCCTATCTTAGCAAAGAGCTTGTAACCATAAACTGCAATGCGCCTTTGAAAATAAACTATGACAGTCTCGAACTCACCGAACCGGACAAACCAAAACTTTCCGAAATCTTCACCGAGCTTGGCTTCACCCGCCTGCTCACACAGCTCGGCCTATCACCTGCCGCCGGCCCACAATCCATCCAACAGGGCCCAGACCGTGAGGGAGGGGGTAGAGAAGCCAGCCATACTGCTCTGCAGCATCCCGCCTCCGCCAAAACAATCGAACACGATTACCAGCTAATCGACACGCAGAAAAAATTTGATACCTTCTTAGCCATACTCAAGAAGCAAAAATTGTTCGCTCTCGACACTGAAACTACCTCACTGAATGCCATGCGGGCTGACCTTGTCGGCATGAGTTTTTCCTGGCAGCCGCATAAGGCCTTTTATCTCCCCGTAAGGGCCCCGATGGGTACAAAGCATCTTGACCTTGCCGCAGTTCGCCGAAAGCTCGCGCCGATATTGGCGGATGAAAGCGTAAAAAAAATCGGCCAGAACATAAAGTACGACCTGCTCATCCTGCAAAATGCACGCCTGACCGTAAAGGGAATCCACTTTGATACGATGGTCGCCTCTTATTGTCTCGAACCAAGCCAAAGGCACTCACTCGACAAAATGGCTGCCGATTTTCTAAATTACGAATGTATTCCAATCTCAGTCCTTATCGGCAAGGGCAAAAACCAGCTCACCTTCGATATAGTGGACACCGCCGCCGCCTGCGAGTACGCCGCGGAGGATGCCGACATTACTTTTCAACTTTATCTTTACCTCAAAGACCGCCTCGATAACGAACCACTGCTAAAAAAATTATTCGAGGACGTGGAGATGCCGTTGGTCTCGGTGCTGGCGGCGATGGAATACAACGGCGTCTCGCTCGACACGGCTTTGCTGAGAAAG
>CAYXPG010000239.1:0-1986 GCA_964467205.1 uncultured Pirellulales bacterium
TAATAAGCACATCACACTTCTTATCGACATTGTTTGCAGGGTCTATAACCCGACCGTTTTTTATCAAAAGCTCAAAACTCATAACATTTCAGCCTCAACGGCGAACAGAAACTGATTGTATATGCATATCTTTATCATATTTCATAGTATAACTGTAAGTAACCACTATTGCCTTTTGTTCAGTCGTAGCAGGTTTCAGATTCAGGTCCCAGCGTAAAAGACCTTTATCCCTCTGCGTTCTGAGATATTCTGCGTCTTTACTTAAAGGTGTATTCGTTTTAAATTCTTTAATCTCAAGATTTTCATCCTCGCTATAGGGTATTCTTTCCAGCAGGCGCAGTTTGACATTGGCATTTTTGTAATTGTCGACAGCAATGCGATAGTCGTATTTCTCAACCCGGTTGCCCCAAAGAGTATCGATTTTCTTATCCTCAAATTCTCGGGAAATCTGAATCTGGCTGTCTACGCCAAAACCGACCGTAAACTTTTCACCGATGGTCACCATCTCGAGCTGGCCCTTACCAACAAATTCACCGTTGCGATACATACTGGCCGAACCAGCCAACAGTATGAAGTCACTTTTATTAACAATATCAGCCTGCAGGTAAACATAATCGGTCAGCAACGGCGTCGCTATCATGATAAAATCGCCACTGGTCTGAAAAACCACGATTTTAATTAACTGCTGGTCGCTCCGGCTGGGCATTGAAAATCCCCCGCCCAGATTATATGTAACACTTACTCCTTCGTTGCGGGCAAACTTCTTTGCCTCCGCTTGTATCAACTGCAAAACTTTCTTGTCCGCCTGCAACTCTATCATCTGCTCGTCCATGGCAACAACGTTAAGCACACGCCCAGCTCTTTTCCCCTCTCTCGCCATTTCACGGCGCCGTCTTTGCATTTTCCGGAACTCGCCGCTCAGGTCGCGGTACTCCTTCTGCTGAGGCAAGGCCACCTGCCTAACCTCCTCCTCCACTTTTCTGCCAATTACCCCTCGTCTTGCTGGCGCCCCGGAGCCAAGCCTTACCTCCATGGGCTCCAGAACCGGTGGTGACGCAACCATCGTTGGTTTTGCTGTCGAGAGACTCATTGCAACACCGTTCCAGTCTTCACCACTGGCCTGATGGATAAGAGCATTGTACCCCACGAAAACCTTACCTTCATCGGGATTAGCCCGAAGATTATGCTGCGGCAGCCAGCCTGCTTCATTGACCAGATAGCTCAGTCGAATGGTAACCTTTTTTCTGCTGGGGCTGTTGACAAAAAGCACTGCTTCACGTTCGGTTCGGCTTCTTCCTGCCTTCAACTCCTCCCGTTTTCGTCGCAACAGTTCCAATTGTTTTTCTAATCTTATGATTTCATCATTCAATTCCAACGTCTTGCTGTTATATTCGCTACGTTTAGTCTCAATGTAACCAACGAGTTTCTCCAAAGGCTCAAACTGTAATATACCACGGTTGAGGTCACTGTTCTCAGCAGCAACGGTAAATTTTTGTAATTCAGAGATGGTGCCCATATTCTTACTGATAAGGTCTCGATTTGCATTAGCGTGGCGAAGTTGCGTCTGAACTTCCTCTATCTCAGCGTCAAGTTGCTTCACTTCCTCCCGCGTATCCTCCTTGACCGCCTCTTCACGGTAGCGAACGCTGGAGATTATAACATCACCCGAAGCCTGTGCATAGAGACTTTCGGACACAATTTTGTTGGGCAGCTTCTGCACAATCAGTTCTGATCCGCCTTTCGGTAAATCCAGCTCAATCATTCGGGTAACCAACGCCTGCCCACGATAGACTATAACTTCGGATATCTTACCAATAACTTCTGGTGCATCCTTTTCAGCCAAACACGCATGGACAAGAACAAACATTGAAACTGCTGATATTAATATTCGCTTCTTCATTTCTCTCATCCCTAAAACATTCAATAATCACTCATCACTACTTGTCCTGAGCATAGTCGAAGGAATCATTTGTCAATATTACTGGC
>CAYXPG010000240.1:0-1978 GCA_964467205.1 uncultured Pirellulales bacterium
AATGCCAAACAAACCCAAAACAAACCCAATCTCAAACAATAACAATACTGCTGTACCTATTTTTTATAAACGGTCCGGCCGCCAACTATCGTCTCAAGGATTGCAATATCTCTGATTTTGACGGGGTCAACCGTAAAAGGATTCTCAGCTAATATGACAAAATCAGCAAACTTACCCACCTCGATTGAGCCTTTGATGTCCTCCTCGAAGTTTTGCCAGGCGGCATCTATCGTTACCGCTCTCAATGCCTGCTTTACTGAAACTCTTTGCTCCGGCCCCAAAACCTTCTCGCTCTTGGTCAACCGATTAACAGAAACCCAGACAAGCTGCAGCGGATTTACCGGCGTTACGGGAGTGTCGTCATGGACGGTAAATTTCATACCTCGATTAACCGCAGATTTTAAGGGACTAATCCTCGCTGCCCGCTCCGGCCCCATAAATATATCACGGTGCCTGTCGCCCCAGTAATAAACATGGCCAACAAAAAACGATGGTGTAATACCGATTTCCTTCATTTTATCGAGCTGGTCTTCACGAACCATCTGGCAATGCTCGATGCGATGGCGGGCATCCGGCCGAGGATGTTCTTTTTGTGCCTGCTCGAAAGCATAAATAATATCGCCGATAGCCGCATCACCATTGCCGTGAATCGCAATCTGGTAGCCCGCGAGGTGCGCCTTTTTGACCATTTTTACAAGGGCCTCTCTGCTTCTGCGTGGATAGCCACAGTAATTAGGGTCACCTTTGTAAGGAGTATAATACGGCTTGGAAAAATATCCTGTATAGCCCTGGTTAGAGCCGTCCTGGAACATCTTTACAGCGGCCACCTTTAGACGGTCAGGGTCAACGTCGGCAAGAATTTGCCGAGTGGATTTAGCACTGCTCAAAGAAGTCATCGAGACCACACGCAAATCCAACAGCCCTTTTTCCAAACCTCTTTTAAGATAGGAGATTTTGCTTTTGCCTGCACTCGCTATAACAGTTGTGCTAACACCTTTGGAAACATAATGTTTCGAGCTCCAGGCAACGGCCTGGTCTGTTTGTTCTTTGGTTCGTGACGGAATCAGCCTGCTGACCTTACTGCCGCACTCTTCAAAAACGCCTGTAGGCTCACCAGTTTCAGGGTCTTTGCAAACCACGCCGCCTGTCGGGTTCGGCGTATCTTTTGTAATCTTTGCCATTTTCAAAGCGAGGGAGTTGGCAACGCCTAAATGCCCTGAGGTATGGCTTATCCAGATGGGGTGTTCTGTTGAGACCTTGTCCAAGTCATATCTTGTTGGGTGTCGTTTCTCGGCCAATAACGTATCATCATAGCCGCGTCCTGCAATCCACTTTCCTTTTGGCGTATTTTTTGCTTTCTCTTTCAATGCACTGATAAGCTCATCGATATTTCTTATCCTGCCGATAGGCGGGCTGTTAAGGTCAACCTTAAACAAAGCTACCGTTCCGGCACCGGGAAAATGGTCATGCGGGGCATAGAAACCCGGCAGCATAACTCTGCCGGAAAGGTCATTTACTTTTGTGTCTTTGCCGACGAGCCTTAGGATTTGTTTATTCGTTGCCGCTGCAATAATTTTGCCGTCCTTAACAGCTACTGCCTGAACGATATTATCATCAGAACCCATCGTTATAACTATGCCGTTAGTATATACCGCATCGGCAGTTACAGTGGAAAGTTCATTTCCGCCCTGCTGTGCTGAAAAGCACGACAAACTAACGGCCAGAATTAAAGTAATGCAGCATTTCAGTAAAAAACTTGTTCGCCCTTTCATTACAATCTCCTTTTCATACCTGAAAAATGACTATGGTTTTCTCACAAAATCCAACATATACGCTAATGAGTTTATTATAATATGGAGCACGCTCTTTGTTGAAAGAAAAAATTGACTTCTGTGAAATTTCCTTGACCTAACAGCAGTGAAGTTTTAACATTGTCAATCTCGTAACGGAAATGCCTGTAAAAGCAGGCGGAATCAAC
>CAYXPG010000241.1:0-1918 GCA_964467205.1 uncultured Pirellulales bacterium
CCGGCATTTGTATTGCCCGGCAATAAATCCGTCCCTGCAATTATCTGCTCCAGATGCAGCGGCTCTTTGTTTAGATAATCATAAATCGTTCTTTCAGAATCGTTAAGGTTAAACTGACTCGCATCGAACAAAGACTCTTCTACTCTTTCAGACGTCTTTTTTGCCGCCACGCTTATATGGCTTTGCAGCTGCTCGCCGATATAACCGAGCGCCTCGGCTACATCCTCCACAGATTCGACCAGTTTCGCTCCCTGCTTAAGCAGCCGGTTTGAACCCCTGCTCAACGGCGAGTCAATCTTGCCCGGAACGGCCATAACTTCTCTGCCGTTTTCCAACGCAGCTTCAGCGGTAATTAACGCACCTGATTTTAATCCTGCCTCGATAACAATTGTCCCAAGTGACAGACCCGCTATTATTCTGTTTCGAGGCGGAAAATTCTCAGATAACGGCTCATACCCAAGCGGCAATTCACTTATACAGGCCCCGGATTCGGCTATAAGTTCAAACAGTCTTTTATTTTCCGGCGGAAAAACATTCCCCAGCCCGCAGCCCTGAACCGCTATTGTCCGTCCACTGCCGGCCAGTGCACCCTGATGTGCGAATGTATCTATACCGCGTGCCATTCCTGAACAAACGGTAAAGCCGGCTGAACTTAACAAATGGGCGAATCGAGATGCCTGCTCCTGCCCGTACAGACTGCACCGCCGTGAACCGACTATCGCAATACTCAAATTATCAGCGCTGCTTAAACTGCCCTTGATATAAAGAACAGGCGGTGGGTCATAAATCCGCTTCAATAAAACAGGATAACGCTCGTCGGCAAAATTGATTATCCAGACCCCGAGTTTCTCAGCCCTCTCAACCTCTCTTGCTGCATCGAACTTGTCCCGCGTTGCGGCGATTTGCTCAGCGCTCTTAAAACCTATCCCATCTACTTTTGTCAGCTCGCTTACCGAAGCGCCTAAGGCCCTGTCCACCGAGCCGAAGTGCTTCAGAAACTTTCCAAAAGTGGTTGGCCCAATGCTGTCAGCCCTGATTAATTTGAGCCATTGTTCAATATCAGCAGAATTATGCCGCTTTTGAGCCATATTAAATGCCGCCTGAAAAAGTCATCCAGCCGAAGTTTATCTAAAAATCCTCGATGGTCAACAGAAATTAATTGTTGGCAGGGAGAGAAATCATTGATTATCGATTATACATTCTTCGCAGTGCCTACTCCGCCGTAGCGGCTGCGAAGGCCGGAAGCACTGCTACAAAGTATGAATTGACGATTGACTATTGGGTTTGAGATTGTCCCCGCAGCAATTGGATTTTTAATAAGTAGGACCCACGGCGGAGCCGTGGGCTAAACGAAGCGGAAAGCTCCGTAGGAAATTGCCATTGAAAATCGAAGGAGTTCGGGGCATTACCTACCTTAATATCAAAAGTAGTATCCCTACCGTAGAAAACAATTCTATCATAGTGCAAACCAGCTTGGCCAGAAAATCAATTTATTTTAAACTTCCAGAAAGGAGCGTTCTATTTTATACTGTGGATAAATCTAGGTGCTTAGCTCTTTGTAAAGTCCCGGATAGTTATACAGTTTGACTGAAAGGAAACAATAAAATATGAGTCTTAAGAAGATGCCGGCACTGCGGATAGGGAATTGGGAAGCTGATATACCAATTGTCCAGGGAGGCATGGGGGTCGGAATCTCACTATCAGGTTTAGCTTCTGCGGTTGCAAATGCCGGCGGGATAGGTGTTATCGCTACTGCTGGAATTGGCCAGTTTGAGCCGGACTGGGATACAAACTCTAAGGAAGCGGATAAAAGAGCCTTGCAGAAAGAAATAAGAAAGGCGAAAGCCAAGACAGACGGGATTATCGGTGTAAATATAATGGTTGCACTTTCAGATTTCGACGACCTTGTGCAATGTGC
>CAYXPG010000242.1:0-1904 GCA_964467205.1 uncultured Pirellulales bacterium
ACTTGAGTCCGATCCGAGCCTGGCAACCGATCAGGAAATTCAGCGATTGCGACAATTAATGCTCCGGAAGGATTTTGACTTGCTTGTCTCTGGCTATGACGATTTATTGTCGGATTTGCTGGAGCAAAACCCGCAAAACCATATGGCCTTTGAATACTTGATGGCCTGCTACCTGATGGGCAAACAGCACTCTCTGCTGGTTCAGAACCTCTACCGATTGGGTGATTTCGGCTATTCAGAGATCCCCCGACTTTATGAAGAGGTTATGATAGTGTACAGTGTTATGACGGGAAAAGCGTCCGTCCGCCAGATTAGTCCGGAATCTCTTGAACGATGGGAAGAATTTAGACAGATTCTTATCCGTTATGACGGGGATGTGAAAGCAGCCCTTAATGACCTGAAGGAACAATACGGCGACACTTATTTCTTCTACAATCTTTACGGCTTCACCGGAGCTGAAAAATGAAAAAACACTATCAATATCGGTACTTATTTTTGGCCTTGCTGCTGTTGATATTATCCGCCGGCGTGTTAGTATATGCTTTCCGTGATGATAAGGTCGTAATTGATAGCTACAGAACCATCGATCGGCCCGTCCGCATCCGTCCTGATTATTCCGGAACCGTCATTCCGCCCAACATCGCGGCTCTCAACTTCCAGGTACGTGAGCAGGGCTCACATTATTACGTAAGAATATACTCCCAACAAGGCCAATCGATAGAAGTCTTCAGCCGATCACCGAAAATCATCATCCCTGAAAAACCCTGGCATAAACTTCTGAATATGAATCGCCCGGGCGAACTATATTTTGACGTCTTTGTGAAAACCGAAAACGGCCCATGGAACTTATTCCCCACTATTACTAATAAAATCGCCCGCGAGGACATTGACGGCTTCCTGGTTTACCGGAAAATGCATCCGACCCACTATCTCTTGAGTGGCGAGGTAGGCCTTTATCAGCGTAATTTGCACAACTATGATGAATCGCTCATATTGAAAAACAAATATTATAAGCAGGGAGGTTGTATTAACTGCCACACGTTCTGCAACAACCGTACCGATAAAACCATCATCGCCGTACGCAGCGCAGTATACGGTAGCTGCACCATGCTAATTGAAAACAACATAGCTGAAAAAATCGGGGCGAAATTCACCTACACATCCTGGCACCCGAGCGGCAAGCTCGTTTCGTTTTCCATCAATAAGGTGATCCAGTTCTTTCATTCCGCCCGCGACGAGGTCCGCGAAGCGGTGGACATCGATTCGACCATGGTCTATTATCTCGTTGACTCCAAAACCATAAAGACCTCGCCGAAGATTTCCCGAAAGGATCGTCTCGAAACGTATCCTACCTGGACCCCCAATGGCCGCTACCTGTATTTCTGCAGTGCCCCCATGTTATGGTCGAGTCAAGAGGAAAAACTAATGCCCGAACGTTATAATGAGGTCAGGTACAACCTGGTTCGCATAAGCTACGATATCAACACCGATGTCTGGGGTGAGCTGGAAACCGTGCTTTCTGCCCAGGATACGAGCATGACCGCTCTGCTGCCCCGAATCAGTCCGGACGGGCGCTGGCTGCTGTTATGCATGAGCGATTATGGTTGCTTCCCCGCCTTCCAGCAGGAAAGCGACTTGTACCTCGTGGATCTCCAAGCCGCAAACCGAACCGGCCGGCATACCACTCGACGACTCGAAATCAATAGCGACCGAAGCGAATCCTGGCATAGCTGGGCCAGTAACAGCCGATGGATAGCTTTCAGTAGTAAGCGACGCGACGGAGTATTTACCAGACCTTACCTTAGCTACGTTGACGAAAACGGAAAGGTTTATAAGCCCATACTGCTGCCCCAGAAGGACCCCACATTCTTTGACTCTTGCCTTGAAGCCTACAATACTCCGGA
>CAYXPG010000243.1:0-1833 GCA_964467205.1 uncultured Pirellulales bacterium
TGTCTTGTGTCTTGTGTCTTGTAGTGCCTGCACTACTGCCCGTCAAGACCAAAATAATCAAGCCACTGTTTGGTTTCTCCCTCGGTTAATCCCATGCGTTTTTCCACCGGCTCTTCGGCCTTGCTTTTCCGGCTCAACTGCTTCAGCACCTCAGCCCAGAACATCTCAGACTTTATCAATATCGCTTTTCTCGTCCGGCCTGCCTTTCGCAGTCTCTGGTCACTACTGACAATCGTTAATCTTTTAGGCGCCGTGCTCGCTCTTATCTTGCCCTCAATTACCGTATCGGCATCGGTAGCCCTGCCGGTAAAGACAACTTCCAGATTTCTTATGTTATCAAACCCGCTCTTATCGGGCGGCCCGACACCGTCAAAAATAATCTGGCCTTTTTCCTTAACCGCTTTTAAGTACGCCCCTAAAATTCGGCACAACCCAACATCCGTAATGGGTTCAGATTCTTCGCCCGGTTTTGTAATTGCCCAGAGCAGATTATAACCGTCAATAATTATCGGCATCTTCAGTACATTTTAAGCTACAGGTTTGCACTTTTCGTTCTACACTTTATGCTTCGAATCTTATCTCGCCGCCCACGATTGTTTTTTCAACTTTGCCGGTAACCCTCCAGCCGTCATAGGGGCAGTTTCTGCTTTTGGAGCGGAAGTTATTTACGTCGATTTTGTACTTCACATCGGGGTCGATAATAGTAACATCGCCTTGTTTGCCCTTGCCGAGCGTGCCTTTATCAACACCGATTATGCTGGCCGGCCTTTCCGTCAACAATGAGATAAGACCCGGCCAATCCAAAACCCCCGGCTCAATAAGTGCCTTCACATAAAGCCCCAGCACACATTCCATACCTGCTATCCCGAAAGGCGCCCTTAAAAACACTAACTCCTTTTCACTTTGCAAATGTGGCGCATGGTCGCTGACCAAAGCATCAACCAGCCCTTCAGCAATCGCTTCTTTCAGGGCCTTGATGTCATCTTCCGTTCGCAGAGGAGGATTGACCTTGTAGTTGGTGTCGTATTCGAGACAGCTCTCTTCAGTCAAAAGCAAATGATGCGGTGTTACCTCGCAGGTAATCGGCAAAGATTCTTTCTTAGCGGCCCTTATCAGCTCAACCGAGCCGGCCGTTGATATGTGCTGGGCGTGATAACGAACATTGGTTTTTTGAACAAGCTGAATGTCCCGCCACAGCATCGCCTCTTCTGCCAGCGCATCTATCCCCGGCAAACCCAGTACCGTCGAATAAAAACCTGAGTTCATCACCCCCTCACCTGCAAAACTATTGTCCTGACAATGCTGAGCAACGACTTTGTCGAACATAGCCGCATATTTCAGTGCCCGCAGCATAACCGTCGGGTCCTGCACACCTTTGCCGTCATCGGTAAAACCAACGGCACCGGCCTCAGCCATAAATCCCATCTCCGCAAGCTCAACCCCTTCTCTGTTCTTCGTTATGGCCCCCATCGTATATACATGGGTCTTTCTTGCCTGTCTTCCCTTTCGATGAATGTATTCGACATCCGTTTCATTCTCAATAGGCGGGTCGGTGTTTGGCATACATACCACCGAGGTGAAACCCGCTGCCACCGCCGCCGCAGAGCCGCTTGCTATCGTCTCTTCCTCTTCATCGCCCGGCTCACGGAAGTGAACGTGAATGTCAATCAGACCCGGCGACACTATCTTGCCGGTCGCATCGATAACTTCTCCGCTGCTCGGAGTTGCAAATTTTGACTTTTGAATATTTTCCGCAACCTCCGCAATCCTGCCGTCGATAATAAGCACATCACACTTCTTATCGACATTGTTTGCAGGGTCTATAACCCGACC
>CAYXPG010000244.1:0-1806 GCA_964467205.1 uncultured Pirellulales bacterium
CAGTGAACTGCCATCGGGCAGTGTTACTTTTGCCATAAACCTATCCGAATAACACCAATCCTTCGATTGCCGATTATTTCCCGTTCAGCATTTATAATATTTAATAATACTCCAACAAGTGGGCTGTGTCAATATTATTTATCTCATAGCCGGGATGTTCGCCGGACATTTTATACTGGTGAGAATCGGATTTGACATTTCCTGCAAGTTCAGGTATAATAAATGTTTGGAAGTTAATCAGGAAAGGTTTGGACGGGTGAAGGGCTCAAATTCCAAGCGGCGTTTTGATGCGATAGTCCTCGGCAGTGCAGCTGACGACTTTGTCCGACATACGACGGATTTACTCGCTGAGGGCGGCGTCGAATTCATTGTCTGCGAAGATGTATATTCGGCAGTCGCAACGTTGGCCAAGAACGACAAGGTTGGAAATGTTCTGATAATCGGCCGAGTTGAACAGTTGAGCAAAGAAGAAGGGTATCTCTTCCAAAAATTGCAAGGAAGCAATCTGGTTTGCTGTTGTTTCGCGGACGGCAATTTGGTCCACAGACAAAAACAAATTCTCTCTGCGATGGAGGCGGGGGCCTTTGTAATAGATGACCCGGGCAGGATGCGGGAGTTAATAGCGAAGTTTTCGGCAGGTGGTTTAGCCCGCTCATCAAGCGAAATAAAAAATAAAAGTTTGTCTGCCTTTGACGATGAATTCATTATAACTAAGGTGGAGATGGATGCTTTACTTGGGGGTTAGACAAATGAAAAGCAACAATTCATTTTCTCAAGGTGACAGACGCCAAATTCTGCTGACAGGTGATGTCGGCCGGGTATTTTCGGATGCAGAGGCGATGGGCGAGAGGCCATTTGTGGTTTATACCAATGTGCTTGAAGCGATAGAGGCGGCGGCAAAGAGGGAGTTTGCAGTAATCGCTGTTGTAATGGCGGGGATGCCGGCCAAATTAAAATCGGTTTTGAAGGCCTTTAGAGAAGCTAATCGTGATGCGAAGATTATTCTTCTTGCACAGATGTTCGAAGAGCCGACGGCGATGCAGTTGACTGGTTTGGGGCGAAACGGTGCAGGTTTGGCGGACGATTATTTGATTTGCCCAATGCAGGCAGATAGATTTTATGAATTTATTGTGGCTGGTGAAGGTCTGCGCCAAGCCGAAACCACACGGGCCGCTGCCGTTGATTATGCAACAGAGGTGAAAATAAGACATCTTGAGAAGATGGCCACCGAAGATGACCTGACAGGGCTGAAGAACAGGAGATATATGTGGGAATTTGCCAGACAGATTATCGAACGGGCCGGCAAGGGGAATGGGCGGGTAACACTGCTTGTATTCGATATTGATAATTTCAAGCATTACAATGATGTTTACGGTCATTCGGCGGGCGATAAGATTTTAAGGCAGACGGCTGTTTTGATGCAGCGCTGCTGCCGGGGGCAGGACGTTGTCGGCAGGATAGGCGGTGACGAGTTTGCGTTTATTTTCTGGGACGACCCGCTGGCCAGACCACCGGCGACCGAGGTTGAGAGACGCTCGGCATTGGCGGACCATCCTAAAGAGGTGATTTTTATAGCCAGGCGTTTCAGAAGGGAATTAAATAAGACCGAATTGAATTTGCTCGGCCCGGGGGGCAGGGGGGTCTTGACAATAAGCGGCGGGCTGGCGAGCTTTCCTCACGACGGCTCAACGATACAGGAGCTTTTCAGCCGGGCCGATAGTGCCCTGCTGGAGGCAAAACGCAGCGGTAAAAACCGGATTTATCTGGTCGGCAAGCCCAAAAACGACATCGCCGATATCGAATAAT
>CAYXPG010000245.1:0-1781 GCA_964467205.1 uncultured Pirellulales bacterium
ATATTCCGGCACAAGTTCCTTAATTTTCCGTGTTATTTCGTTATAATCTTGTTTTTGTGCGGTAGAAACCAGCTCTTTTATACTATTACGCAGCTTTTCTCTATCCACTGGAATATTCTTCCATATCCCGATTTTCGGATGTCTTGTCAGCTGCATATCTTCACCTTTGATGGACAGCTCTTCAAAAAGCTTTTCCCCAGGCCGCGGCCCGGTATAAGTAATTTCAATATCTTCACCCGGCCTGAATCCACTCAGCGTTATAAGTTCTCGCGCCAAATCCACAATCTTCACCGCCTCCCCCATATCGAGCACAAAAATTTCTCCGCCTTTTCCCATTGCCGCCGCCTGCAACACAAGCTGGCTTGCTTCCGGTATGGTCATAAAGTACCGTTTCATCTCAGGATGCGTAACGGTTACCGGGCCGCCCTGGGCTATCTGATTTTTGAAGATAGGAACGACAGAGCCGTTCGAGCCGAGCACATTACCGAACCGCACCGTAACAAAGCGCGTTTGGCTGGTTCTGTTTAAGTCCTGAATGTACATTTCAGCCACTCGCTTGGATGAGCCCATTAAACTGGTAGGGTTGACTGCTTTGTCGGTGCTTATCATTACAAAGTTCGCCGAGCTGTGATTATCCGCCGCATCACCAACAACCTGTGTGCCGACCACGTTGTTTTTAATACCTTCTCCCGGGTTCAGTTCCATCAAAGGTACATGTTTATGAGCAGCGGAGTGGATTACAACCTCTGGTTTGTACCTTTCGAAAATTTCCTCAACGCGGATTTTGTCTGTAATATTGCAGATAATCGCTTTTATGGGAACCTGAGGAAACTGCATTCGCAGTTCCCGCTCTATTTCAAAGAGGGGGTTTTCCGCCTGTTCAACGAGCAAAAGCAGCTTCGGGGCAAAATTGCAGACCTGCCTGCTCATTTCCGAGCCGATAGAGCCGCCGGCGCCGGTAACGAGGATTATTTTATCCTTTACATAGTCTTCTATTAAATCCAGGTCGAGCTCGACGGTTTCTCTGCCGAGAAGGTCGTTAATATCGACGTCTCGAATCTGGGAGACGCGAAATTTGCCCGAAGCGATATCGGTTATTGACGGCACGGTTCTGAATCGAATTTTGGTGCCTTCACAAACCTGGATAACACGTCTTAGCTGCTGATGGGTTGCCGAGGGCATTGCAATGGCGATTTCTTCAATGTTACGGTTTTTGCAGATTTCCGGCAATTGCTCGACAGTACCAATCACCGGAATTCCGTGGATATTAAAGCCTTGTTTTGCAGCGTCATTGTCGATGAAGCCAATGACTTCGTATTGGGCCACTGACATCCTGTGGATTTCCCTTAGTAGTGCTTCGCCGGCATCGCCTGCCCCGATTATTAAGAATCGTTTCAGCCGTCTGTCTTCGATGGTGAGAAATTCCTCATAATACAGTCGCGTCAGCATTCTAAGTCCGGCCAGCAGCAGAAAAGTGATAAACAAATCCGCCATAAATACACCCTGCCCGACCCTGGCTATATTTTGAAACTGCCTGCGAACGGATGGTATATTAAGTGTTACCCACCACAAACCGACAATTATCAAAGTGCTGACAAGCGAGGCCCGTAGTATCCCGATAAGGTCGGATATTGCTACATATCGCCACCAGCCGTGATATTGTTTATATAGTCCGAAAACAATCAGCTTGATGATGAGAAAGAACAACAACAGAGTTGGGTAAATATCTACAAGCCAATCACGCTTGAATTGCATATTATATGCCAGCAGGAAGGAGAGCA
>CAYXPG010000246.1:0-1773 GCA_964467205.1 uncultured Pirellulales bacterium
ATCACCTCTTGTTCCTGAATCTTCTTAAACTCTGCAAGCTTCCCAGCCAATACTTCATCGGACAAAGCCAAAATCTCTACTGCCAGTATCGCTGCGTTTTTCGCCCCTGCCGCCCCGATTGCAACCGTTGCCACCGGCACGCCGGGCGGCATCTGTAAAGTGCTCAAAAGCGCATCAACGCCCTCCAGCCCCGAACTGGAAATCAACGGCACCCCAATGACCGGCAGCGATGTCTTCGCCGCCAGAGCACCCGCCAGATGGGCTGCCATCCCCGCCGCTGCAATAATAACCTTTATCCCATTCTCAGCAGCGTTTTGCGCAAATTCAGCCGCTTTTTCGGGCGTCCGATGTGCCGAAATTACCCTCACTACCGGCTTAATACCGAATTCGCCCAGCACATCGATACAGCTCTGCATAACCGCCATATCACTGTCGCTGCCCATTACCACCGCCACTGCCGTTTTATTTTCAGATACCATTTGTTTTTCCCCGAGAATAGATTACAATACACTCAAATCTGAAATTACTGTTCAATAATACCGGCTCTTTGCCGCAGATACAAGTTAATAGGAGGGAAAAATGCAGACAAGAAAACCTATTGTCGCAGGCCAGTTTTATCCGGCACAGCACGATTCCTGTGTGGACGAAATAAACGAGTTTCTTAAACAGCCCACGCCGGAGAAGCAGTTGCCGGAAACTATAGTCGCCGGCATTGTGCCGCACGCCGGCTGGACATTCAGCGGCGCCTTAGCTGCTCAGGTTTTTGCAGCTATAAAACAGCAAAATGAAAAAGTCCACACCTTTATAATTCTCGGCGCCAGCCACAGCTATTTCGGACAGGCGCCCGCCGTTTACGACAAAGGCGTATGGACAACACCGCTTGGAGACGCTCTCATTGATGAGGAATTAGCCGACGCCGTATTAGAAAGAGCATCCGCCGTCAACGACCCGCAAGCCCACAGTTCCGAACACAGCATCGAGGTGCAGGTCCCCTTCATACAATATTTCTTTGCCGGTGCAAAGATTCTGCCCATCATCACGCCGCCAGGCGACCAGGCCATACTGCTTGGCGAAGTCATCGGCGATATTATCGCTTCAAAAGAAAACCATAAAATTGTCTGCATCGGCTCAACCGATTTGACCCATTATGGCCCCCGCTATGGCTTCACTCCGATGGGCAATAATCCTGAGGCTCTTGACTGGGCCGAGAAGGTCAACGACCGCCAGTTCATTGATTTGGCCTTGAAGATAAAACCCCGCGAGCTACTGACAAACGCAATCGAGAACCAAAATGCCTGCGGCCCGGGCGCCGCCGCCGCAACACTTGCCGCTGCAAAAAAACTCGGAAAAACAAAAGGCACTCTCCTTGCACATACAAACAGTAACAAAATAATGCAGGCTAAGATGGGAACAAAAAGCTCCGACAGTGTCGGCTACGCAGCTATCGTCTTCTAATCCTGCCCCAAATAACCAATAAATATCCTGAGCGGCCCGGCTGAACTCGTCCAAATCCTGCTGAAGGAATCAATTTAAAAGCCGTTGCTGCCCGGCTCAATATCCGGCACGTTTGCAACAAAAATCCCCACCCACCGCAGATAAAAACCATCTCATAACGCAGAAGATTATACCAGGTACAAAGTGCATTTATAACAATTTTTACACCTCCACTGAAAAAACAGAGTCCACTGCTCAAAAATCGTCAATTGCTTCTGCCTATCTATTTTCCATTTGCGTTAAAGGTGAATAATCCTTAAAATAGTGGCTGATTACAGC
>CAYXPG010000247.1:0-1745 GCA_964467205.1 uncultured Pirellulales bacterium
CTGCTCAAATCAGCCCTGTCATAAAGTGAAAACTGCATAATCTTTTGAAGCTGCAGGCCTCTTTGCTCGCAAAATGCTTTCGCCGTTTCGATTTCCTCTTCGGTAGTGTCATCAAGAATGACCATATTAATCTTTATTGGCGTAAGTTCAGCTTTTATGGCCGCATCAACACCGGCAAGGACCTGGTGCAAATCTCCTCCGCGGGTAATCCGGCGATACCTGTCCGGATTGAGCGAATCTATTGAGATATTTATCCGGCTAAGACCACATCTCTTCAGCTTTGCCGCCATATCCGCAAGCAGCGAACCATTAGTAGTCATACAGACCTCATCGATACCTTCAATAGAAGCAAGTTTTGCCACTAATTGCTCAATGTTTTTTCGCACCAGTGGCTCGCCGCCGGTCAGCCTGACTTTTGTTATGCCCATTTTTGCAGCTACTTTGGCGAGCAACTCTATCTGCTCATAAGAAAGAATTTCACTGTGGCTTTTATGCACAAAAGGCGCCTCCGGCATACAATATGTGCAGCGATGATTGCAGCGGTCGGTTACCGATATTCGCAGGTAATCTATTTTTCGACTAAATCTGTCTAACAGCAACACTGTCTCCTTTTTTAATTTCCGCCACGCCTGCGGGTATGCAAATTAAACCATCGGCGCCGCACAATGCGTTTATATGCGCAGAGCCGTGATACTCTATTTTTGCAACTTTATTATTTTCTTTGAATTTGGCCGGCATCCAGGAGTCCCTTTCAATTTTTTTCCGTTTTATTGACTTTTCCAGTTGCCTGTACGAAACGGCTGGCTTGAAATCGTGTCCCATCATCTTATAAAGGAACGGCTTTACTAACAATTCAAACATAACAAAGGTCGATACTGGGTTGCCCGGCAGACCAAAGCAAAAAGCTTCATTACAAATGCCAAATACCATAGGCCGCCCCGGTTTGACCGCCACCTTCTCGAATAGCAGTTTTACATTGTTTTCTTTCAGAATGTTCTTAACAATGTCGTAATCACCTTCCGAGACACCACCCGATAAAATCACAACGTCATTTTGGGCTATTGCTTTTTTGATTTTTGCATCGGTAGCTTCTTTCGTATCGGCGGCAATACCATAGTTTGTTGCTATCGCTGCGGCGTTTATTACGTGTGCGGCCAGTTGGAAGCCATTACTGTTTCTTATTTGGCCTGGCGCGGGTTTAAAGGCAGGTTCGACCAACTCATTGCCTGTTGCTATGACACCAACCTTCGGCTGCAACGATACCAACGGTTTAATACAGCCCACAGTTGCCAGCACTGCAATGTGTTGAGCAGCAATTTTGCAACCTGCCCGAAGAACAACATCTCCTTTTTTGACATCTTCGCCTTTTAGGCAAATATTGTCGTCGGTCTCGTCAGCGGTAAATCGATTTTTGTTTCTGCCTACCTTTTCTGTATATTCGACCATAATCACACAATCGGCCCCTGCAGGAACAACAGCACCGGTCATAATCTTTGCGCATTGATTTTGTCCGATTGTCTTTTTGGGCGGCAGGCCGGCGGCAATGGTCTCAATTACTGTAAGCTTATTTGTAAGGTCAACTCGTCGGCAGGCAAAACCATCCATAGCCGATTTGTTAAATGGCGGCAAGTCAATGTCGGAAATCACATCCTCTGCGAGTATTCTATTCAAAGCGTTTTCAATACCAACACGTTCGGCGCCGAGCCGAGGAGCTGAGCTCATCACAATCTCAAACGCGTCATCAA
>CAYXPG010000248.1:0-1721 GCA_964467205.1 uncultured Pirellulales bacterium
GTGGATGCTGTGGGAAAACGAAAGGCCTTTACTTTAATAGAGCTTTTGGTGGTTATTGCCATTATTGCGCTGTTGATGGCGATATTGATGCCGGCGCTGAATATGGCAAAGCAGCAGGCAAGAACAATTGTTTGCCGCTCTAAGCTTGGGGAAATCGGTGTGGCCGCACATATGTATGCCGATGACAACGACGAAGAGATCCCTCGCGGCACAAGCACCTTCGCGGTCAGCAATGACAAGATGTGGTTTATGCGTTTTATGCCGTATCTGGCTGTTACAAAAAAGGACTTCGGCGACCGCTATGACCCTTTCGGTGATATGAATATATATCGCTGCCCCAGCTACCCTGACAAGGAACAGGCCCTTTGCTATGTAATTAACAACTGGGAATTCGCCAATAACGATGATTATCAGGGCGAGGCAGCCAATGAAGAAAAACCGGCCAAATTGAGTATTTATCGCCATCACTCAAGGACTATTTACATTGCCGACAATGAGGATGGCCCTCCACCTTGGCGAAAGATAGTCAAGGAGATGGGCAAGCCTGGTACCGGAGAATGTGATATCCAGCAGGTATCGCACCTTCCCAGTTCTGACAATGAGACGAGTCAAAGAGATGGCCGGCGTGTCGCCCGGCGCCGACACGGAAAGGGCTACGTCGCCCTGTACTTCGACTGGCACACCGGCCATGTCAGCACCAAAGGGGCAGACTACAGAGGAGGCCTCACCGTTAACGAAGAAATTAACCTGTGGAAACTCTGGAGATAGCATAATAACTGCGCAAAAGCAGATATAATATTATTTAATCAGACAGCTGTTTAGTTCCCGTTGAATATTGCCGAGCGACTCAGACCGGACGGCAGGAGGTAAATTACCTGTAAGCAGCAGGGCAGAGTTTATGCAAAAGCGACCGGCCTTTACATTAATAGAGCTTCTGGTGGTAATCGCCATTATAGCATTACTGATGGCGATACTGATGCCGGCGCTGAAAAAGGCAAAGATGCAGGCAAAGTCGGTTGTCTGTCAGTCGAACCTGAAACAATGGGGGCTTCTCTTCTCGATGTACACGCATGAGAACGACGGTTATTTTATGACCGGCGATATTGCGCCCCCCACAAGTCCGTGGACCCGCGGGGCGTGGCTTTTATCGTTAAAGCCGTACTACAAAGCGTTAGAGAGCCGAAAACCCAAGGTGCGTTTTTGTCCGATGGCCGAAAGAACAGAGCTCGATGGAGCAGGCCGCGGACCTTATACGGCGTGGGACTGGCGTGCGCTCTCCGGCTTCAACGAATACGGCAGCTACGGTTTTAATCTTTGGGGTTACAATGTACAACCTGGGATGCGGAGTCCTCTGAGAGGCCGGTTGCCTGAATACCATTGGAGGACTATTAATGTTAGACGCGCCGGTGAAGTACCGCTGTTTCTGGACAGTTGGTGGCCCGGCGGCGGCCCGGAAGCTGATGATACACCGCTGGCGGAAAATCGTCCGCCTGCGGCGGCGTCTAATTTAGCCGCATCAGTTTATCACAAACCTGAAATGCCTCATTTCTGCATTGACCGCCACGGCAATGGAACGATAAACGGTGTTTTTTTTGACAGCTCGGTCAGAAAAATAGGGCTTAAGGAGCTCTGGAAGCTCAGATGGCACCGCAATTGGAAGGAATCGCCGACACCGACCTGGCCGGACTGGATGAAAAAATTTAAAGACTACTAATCAGAAC
>CAYXPG010000249.1:0-1622 GCA_964467205.1 uncultured Pirellulales bacterium
AATTTCAAACAGAAAATTCCCGCAAAATCATGGCTCATTTCAATGGTGGCAACATCTCCTCAGATTCTGGAGGGCTATTGTTACAGCAAACCGAACGAATAACCGGCATAATTTCGCAATTTGCTGGCTGTTTTACCGATCACCGTGATCCCGATTTGAGCGAGCACACTGTAAAAGAACTGATTGCCCAACGTATTTATGCTCTGGCACTGGGCTATGAAGACCTTAACGACCATGACGAATTACGTAACGATCCACTTCTT
Organism: uncultured Pirellulales bacterium; assembly: GCA_964467205.1. Lineage (GTDB taxonomy): Bacteria > Planctomycetota > Phycisphaerae > Sedimentisphaerales > Anaerobacaceae > CAYXPG01. Next base: position 264 of record CAYXPG010000249.1, read on the forward strand.
GCTGTTATGGTGGGCAAAAAAGACCCAACCGGAAAAGATCGTATTCGCAAACGAGACAAGGGCAAACCTTTGGCAGGCAAAAGTACACTTAATCGTCTGGAGTTAACGCCGGTTCGTGCCAACAAGCGTAGTCGATATAAAAAGATTACCGTCAATAAGCATGCGGTCGATGCCTTCTTCACGAATGTCTTTCTACAATCCTATGACAAGCCGCCTTCAATAATTGTGCTTGATCTGGATGCAACCGACGATCCGATACACGGCCATCAGTTGGGCCGATTCTTTCATGGTTATTATGGTAATTATTGTTATTTGCCGTTATACATTTTTTGTGGTGAACATTTGTTATGTGCCCGGCTTCGGCCGTCCGACATTGACGCATCGGCTGGTTCGGTAAAAGAGTTGGAGCGTATTGTATCTCAAATTCGCAGCCAATGGCCTGATGTACAAATTATTATCCGTGCTGATTCAGGATTTTGTCGTGAGCATATTATGTTTTGGTGTGAGGCAAACAAGGTTGATTACATATTAGGGTTGGCGAAAAATAACCGTCTTAAAAATGAAATCGCCAGAGAAATGGAACAAGCTAAAGAGCTTTATGAGCAAACCTCTCAAGCATCTCGTGTCTATAAAGATTTCGAGTATCAGACGCTGGAAAGCTGGAGTAAAGCTCGGCGTGTGATTGGCAAAGCTGAGTATATGGAAAAGGGCGAGAATCCACGTTTTGTGGTTACGTCACTTTCATCTGATGAGTTTGATGTCAAAACATTATATGAACAGCAGTATTGTGCTCGTGGTGAGATGGAAAACCGTATTAAGGAGCAGCAACTCTGTCTATTTGCCGACCGTACCAGTGCGGCAACAATGCGAGCCAATCAACTGCGTTTGTGGCTTTCATCAGTAGCCTATACATTGCTGAGCGCATTGCGTCGGCTGGGTTTGAAGGGAACGAAACTGGCCAGGGCACGATGCGATACCATTCGGCTGAAACTGTTGAAAATTGGTGCTCAAATTAAAATAACGGTTCGCAAAGTATGGGTCCGGTTTTCTGATAGTTATCCCTATCAGCAACTTTTTAAGCAGGTGTACGAAAATCTCCGCCGACTTTGTCCGATACCCCTGCGATGTTGACAGTTTGCCAGTAGTGTCCAAGCATTTTTTTAAGAAAAAGTCAAGAACAACATTACCGGTATGCGCCTATGGAGGGTTTTACGTACCCAAATGACCGAAAATACAGCGTCAGCAGTGAATTCCTGGCCGTCTCAAAGCCGCCAACACTGAAAAACCTGCATGAAAAAAGATGACAGCTACTCAGCCGCCGTGTGCCACGAAAAAACAGCTCAAAATCCAACGCTGTGA
>CAYXPG010000250.1:0-1566 GCA_964467205.1 uncultured Pirellulales bacterium
ATCGGCGAGCGCCAATATCAATCTGTTCTCGGGTTGCCGCTCCTACTCCGGCCATTGCCGTTTCCGCAGCCCCGTACCCGGCCTGCATTTTGCCGATAGCAGCTTGCTGGGCGGCAAGGGCCTGTTGGTATCGTTCCTCATTGGCCTTATTGGCGCGTTCCTGCGCGGCCTGTAGCTGAGCTAATATAGAATTCTGTGTGTTCGATTGCCCGCTATAATCTTTTCCTTGAAATGTACCTTTAAACCAGGAAGGCGGTCGTAATGCACCTATTTGCCGCATAATTATTTACTCCTATGCAACTGTAGTTTGACCGAGCTTATCCATCGTAAAGTGAATATGCACGGAAAGTAGTTTGGCGGTATTGTCAAAAGTATCAAGCTCATTGGTGCCCTGCCGCCAAATCTTGAGGAATAGATCATCATCTTCTGTCAGATTGGCGGAAAGAATATCAACGTCCATTGTCGATGAAAGTATAACATCTTCGGGATGATTCCCGTCGGTTAAGTTAAAAATACTTGTTACCGCGGCCCCTGGATCATCCCCCACACTCGCTGACAAATACGAACACAGCCAACGAACCTTGCCGGTTTTTGTAACATCATCATTGAACCAACGAACTTCGACTGTCATGTTTGTTCCGGCGGCTCGGCGATACGGAACGTGAAGCAAATAATGAGCCGCATCATCCGCTCCGGCCGCAAACCCCAACCACGGTGTCATATAATCGAACCCTTCGGTTGGAGCAGTCGATCCCTTTTTCCACGAAACGGCACCGATTATGTGGTGGCGTGTTACCCGCGACGTACTCCCCAGCATAACCTCGCCGCCATTGCAATACAGGCTATATTGTGTACCGGCGGTAAATACCCCGTAATTCGTGACTGCACCGGCAGCGCTGAATTTACCGCCGTAATTTACCTGGGCACTTTCAGTAACCCCAACCTCGATGCCATATTTATTAGTTGTCGCGGTAGAACCTAAGGCACCGGATACATTATATCGGCCACCATAGACCTCAACCGCGTAACTCGCGCCCGATGGGGCCGCAGCCCCCCAATCGACATCTGCCTGATAGCCGGTCAGAGTGGCGACCGGATTGTTGACGCCGGTTATTGTGGTGAGAGAGGTTTTAACGTTCTGATAATCCCCCACAATTGCATAAGAACCATTGGCGGTAAGATCGCCGTTAGCCGTTAGATCGTGATAGGTGCCATAAACAGTAGTTGCCGCGGTTGAATCGTCGTTGTCGTGGACGAATAATTCCTTGTTATAGTAGAAGGAATCTCCACTATCTGTTACGGAAAACGAACCATCAATCAATGCTTTTGAATTTGGGGTAAGATTAAGTCCGATTGTATCGGTCGTGATCGTATCGCCAAGTTGTGTATCACCTGTAACGGAAAGAGTAACCAGAGAAAGAGTACCAGTCGATAAAGATGGGCAAATAATATCGCCATCTGGTTCGATTTCAGTATGGGCCGCAGCCGTCCCGATTTTCAGACTGCCCGTTCCGAAACTATCGGTATTAATCCACAAATCTGTACCATCGTAACCAATATTAGCAT
>CAYXPG010000251.1:0-1557 GCA_964467205.1 uncultured Pirellulales bacterium
CGCGACCGTTTTCCGAGCGCATGCTCGCCAGCTTGTTGCGCGTCACCCGCCAGCACTCCGCCCTGAGTTGCTGCACCAATCGCCACGACTTCGTCTGGGTTAATACCCTTATTCGGCTCCTTTCCGAATATTTCCTTTACTATTTCCTGAACCTTTGGTATTCTTGTTGAGCCGCCTACGAGCAGTACCTCTGAAATCTCATCGGTTGATATTTTTGCATCTTCCAATGCTCTACGACAGGGCTCTTTTAGCCGCTCAAGAATCGGCTCGGCAAGCGCCTCGAACTTGCTACGTGTAAGAGTGAGCTGTAGATGTTTTGGCCCGGAGGCATCGGCGGTTATAAACGGCAGGTTGATGTTTGCCTCCACCTGTGTGCTTAACTCGCACTTTGCTTTTTCCGCGGCTTCTTTGAGTCTCTGATGAGCCATTGGGTCCTGTCGCAGGTCGATGCCCTCGGTCTTTTTGAATTCATCAGCCAGATAATTAATCAACACCTCGTCCAAATCATCGCCGCCCAGATGCGTATCGCCATTGGTGCTGAGGACTTCAAAGACATTGTCGCCGATATCGAGAATCGATATATCGAACGTACCACCGCCGAAATCGAAGACGGCGATTTTTTCGTTCCTTTTCTTCTCCAGCCCGTATGCAAGAGCGGCGGCGGTCGGCTCATTGATAATCCGCTCAACTTCAAGGCCTGCTATTTTGCCGGCGTCTTTGGTCGCCTGACGCTGGGAGTCGTTAAAGTAGGCAGGGACGGTAATAACGGCGTTTGTAACCTTTTCGCCGAGATAATCCTCTGCTGTCTTTCTCAAATCCTGCAGAATCATAGCTGAAATTTCGGGCGGCGTGTATTCCTTGTCGCGGACGCCCACCTTTACCAGCTCCTCGGCGCCGCCGGTGATTTTATACGGGACAATCTTTTCTTCCGATGAGACCTCATTGTGGCGTCGGCCCATAAACCGCTTGATTGAAAAAACCGTGTTTTCAGGGTTGGTAACCTGCTGATGGCGGGCAATTTGGCCGACGAGACGCTCGGCCTTGTCGGTAAAGCCGACTACCGAAGGGGTCAGGCGAGAGCCGGAAGAATTGACTAAAACCTTCGGCGAAGAGCCTTCCATAACAGCTACGACGGAATTTGTGGTTCCTAAGTCTATTCCAATTATTTTAGCCATAATCAGCTTCCTTTATCAATTTTGGTATTCGATACATATTTGCCTTGTAAGTTTTAACTGTGCAAACAGCGTGCCAGCCATGAGGGCTTCCGGCTCTCGCCTGTATAAAGTTGTTAGTTACAAGAACTTATGCTCTTTTGACCAAATCGCCCGGCACCGAACGAACAGCTCATTGTGCCATTATGGCAGGCAGGAGATACATTTATTATGGATTATAGATTATTGATTATTTGGTTGAAATCGCTTTGCGATGCAGGTTTAATTGGGGTGAGTGGGTAAAATGGGTAAGAAAAAAAGTGAGAAAAAGTGCAAAAAAGTGAAAAAAAATGAAAGAAAGGGTAAGAAATGGTAAGAAAACACGAAAAAAAACGAAATTATTAAT
>CAYXPG010000252.1:0-1555 GCA_964467205.1 uncultured Pirellulales bacterium
ATGAAAAAAATGACATTTTCTCAGTCCCGCAAAACAAAGCCAATTCAAACCCAATACAAACCCAATACAAACCCAATCAAACCCAACCTGTAGTGAGCTTGTCGAACCTATTTCAAACCACCCCCGCAATTCTTTTCCACCATATCTTATACAAAGGCGGATCTTGTCGCGGCGTAGCCTCTGGCGAAGACGGATTGAATTTTTACTTTTTTACCACCTTACTTTCAATCAATTTTTCATTTTCAAGTTCACTAACCAGCAAATCCCCTATTTTGACATCCGCCGGCCTTCTTACCAAAAGACCGGTCTCTTTATTGGTGGTAATACTGTATCCGCGCTTTAGAACCAATTTTGGATTCAGCCCGGCTAATCGATTTTCCTGTGCCGTAAGTTGTATCCGGCCGTTGTTAATAACAGCCTTCATCGCTGTTTTCGTCCGGTTTCTCAGATTATTTAGTTTGATAGTTTGTTCTTTTAACAGCCGATGCGGTTCAATCGTAACTATTTTTTCGTAACTGTTATGCAGCTTCTCACGCACTTTAGCCAGGAGGTTTTTTATCGAACCGGCAAGCTCCGTACTGATTTCATCTAACTGCTGTTCTGCGCTGCGAACCGCAAACAGCGGATTTCTAAATACCGCACTGGCGAGAATCGTTTCCAGATTTTGCTGCGCCAGTTTCAGCTTTGCTTTTATATCATCTTTTAATTTGTCTGCTGCAGCTGCCAGTTGTCCTGAAACTTCCCGCCTGTCCGGAACCGCAATCATTCCCGCTTTTGTCGGTGTTGACGCCCGCGCATCAGCGACCAAATCGGCAATGGTCGTATCAATTTCATGCCCGACCGCACTTATGACGGGTATTTGTGAATCGAATATTGCCCTTGCCGGAACCTCCTCGTTAAACGCCCACAAATCCTCTAATGCTCCTCCTCCTCTGCCGACAATAATAATATCGAGTTTGAGTTGTTTATTCCGTCTGTTTACATCTCTTATTGCTGATGCAATTTTCTCAGCCGCCCCTTCTCCCTGCACCGGCACCGGATACAGAAACAATTTCGTACAAGGCCAGCGGTTATGGATACTGTCCTTTATATCCTGCACCGCCGCCCCTGATTCACTGGTCAATATTCCTATACGCCTGGGATAGGGCGGCAGCGGCTTCTTATATTCATCTTTGAAGAGTCCTTCGGCCTTTAGTTTTGCATACATTTGCTCAAAGGCTAATTGCAGGGCGCCTTTACCTTCCGGCTGAAGCTTATCAACATAAAGTTGATATTTCCCCTGTGGCGGATAAACATCAATATGACCTGTCGCCAGAACCGCCATTCCATTTGCCGGCTCGAATTTGACCTTAACGAACTTGCTTTTCCACATAACACAGCCCAGAACAGTCTTTTCATCTTTCAGCGAAAAGTAGCAGTGTCCGCTTGTGTGGTGTTTCCAGTCGCTTATTTCCCCGGCCACTATCACTCGGGCCGGAAGCTTTTCCTCAAGCGCCGCCTTGATAAGCGAATTTATCTGGCTTACTGAATATATTCTAATCTCTTGCTTTGCCAT
>CAYXPG010000253.1:0-1548 GCA_964467205.1 uncultured Pirellulales bacterium
TGGTAAACATAAGCCCATCAACAAAGCGGACATCAACAAAGATGGCGTAGTTAATATGTTAGATGTCGTTATGGTAGCCGGCAATTGGCTGGAATCGAGCGTTGTAGAGGATTAGTCTGCCTGGTTGAATAGAAAGTGGATTCCCGCTGGAGTTTATGCCGTACTCCGATACGGTGCGGGAATGACAGCTTGGTATAAGGGCTGTGGGCGGTTGGGCTTGCGGCCCTTTTTGATTTTAGATTGTAAATTTTATATTTCATATTTAAGTCAAATTTGTTAGAATTCATTTTGTGAATATATTGAGCGCTATTGTAAATCTCCAAATGAGGATAAAATGAAGCAGCGGATTTATATCGACACCTCTGTCATTGGCGGATGCGAGGACAAAGAATTCTCCAAGTGGTCTGTTCAACTATTTGAAGAATTTCGAAAAGGTTTAAGAATCGCTGTGATATCCGACCTTACGCGGCGAGAGCTTGAAAAAGCCCCGGAAAGTGTGAAAAAGGTGCTATTGTCCCTGCCGGATGGGAATGTGGAGAATGTTTTCCTCACACAGGAGGCGGAAACCTTGGCCCGGAATTATATTGATGACGCCGTCGTAACTGATAAACATATAGTAGATGCCCAGCACATAGCGGTTGCATCAGTGGAACGAGTGGATGTACTGGTTAGCTGGAATTTCCAGCAGATAGTGAATCTCAATCGTATTCGCGCTTTTAATTCAGTGAACTTAAAGTTGGGTTATTCCATATTAGAGATCAGGAGTCCCAGGGAGGTTATCTATGAAAAAGAAATTTGATGCTGTGAAATTTCAGCGGAAGGTTCGAGAAGAATTGGGCAAAAATTATTGCCTCAATCGTGAAGGATTTCTTCGTGAACTCAAAGAAAAATACAGCGATTTGCGTAAACAGAAGTTCAGTACGCCCGCCGGATAACTGAATATATTTTTGGTTTAGACAATCTCGCTTTGACAAGTAAATATATTGATGACCAAAGGAATTAAAATTGAAAAAGTTTTTTACCCTCGAATACTGGCAGGATGATAACTGGTTTGTCGGAAAATTGAAAGAAATTCCCGGGGTCTTCAGCCAGGGCCGGACCTTAGAAGAGCTGAAGGAAAATATAATTGATGCCTATCGACTAATCAAAAAGCAACTCGGAATATGACCGACAACAAAATCCACGACTTCGCTTCGCCCTGGGCTATATTATTTCGCCCCTTCGGGGCTTTTTGTTTTTGGAAACGACCCAAGACCCAGTGCTGCGCTTACCCCCTTGTACCTCTGTGTCCTCTGTGGCCAAGCAAAATCCGTATAAATCCGTGGAATCCGTGGTTCAAGACTTTTTACCGCTTACCGTGGCATGCCGCCATACACGATTAAAACCCCGACAGCCAAGGCCAATATGCCTAACAGCCGTAACGTCGTATCCGACCTTTCGACCAGCCAGGTCAACGTGTCCTTGAGGCTTTGCGGTTTAATCAGGAAAATCGCAACACCCTTTATGGCTGCGATAAGCCCGAACACTATAATTATCCACGGCTGCCTG
>CAYXPG010000254.1:0-1500 GCA_964467205.1 uncultured Pirellulales bacterium
CAAACCCAATTCAAACCCAATCAAACCCAATTTTTCGCTCTTTTTATCTTGCCCATATTGCCTATTCGCCCCAATCAAACCCAATTTCAAATCCGGCGTCAGAGAATTTATGACAGCACTAATTCCTGCGATGAATATTCTTGCGATTATTTCAGAATCGCATTTTTCCCTAATCAGAAGTGTTATGGCGTTGAGAGCAGGTTTTGTTTACAAAAGTAGGCTTTTATATTATAGCTGTCGCAGATTTCGAGGAATGGTTTAACAATGTGTTTTTGGGCGATTGTTTGCGGCAGTCGCCAGGAGCCGCCGCGGAAAATAAGTTTATCAGGTTTGGCGACATACTCATAAACCTGTTTGAGTTGCTGTATTGCTTCGGGAATTGGTTTATATCTTGGAGCGACAATTTTTGCGACAGAATAAACGATGTGTAACACGCCGTTTTCTGCGGCAAATCTGATAAGTTTTTCCAAGGCTGCAAGTCCCTGTGCGTCCGGCAATTGGAAATCGGCTAATAATTTACCGCCTGGCAGCGGGTTACGCGGCAGCAACGGGTCAATACGCAGCACAACAGGTATATCGTTTTGCCGAAGTGTCTTTATGGCAGCGGTTCTCTGGGCAACTGCTGGTGCACCAGGCTCATAAAATTCTACGCTATCTTCATTACAAAAAGCAAGCGAAATTTCTACACGCAAAGCAGGCACCAGTTTGCTGTTAAACAAGTTTTTCCGTGGGTGGTCAGCAGGTAAAGCTCTAAGCGATTTTAGAGCTTTCAAATATTCTGGCTCCGTAAGTACCGCGGGATTTTTTGTCAAAATAGCAATGCTGGTAAAGTATCGGCGATATTGCTGCAGTTGACCCAGACTATACAGTGCGAGTCTCTGCTTCAGTTCTAAAGGCTGAAATGCATCGGTGCTGTTAGACAGATGCAGCGGAGCCGGCGGCAGGTTAAATTCTTCGATCTCGGCAAGGTCTTTGAGTAGTTTCTTTTTAAAGTTGTCCTTGCACCTGGCCTGATTTGGCTCATAGCTCTGTGCGTAACAATATTTGCACCCATGACTGCAGCCGGCATAGACATTGATGCAATAGCGGTGGCCGCTGGGAAACTCTTTCTGGTCAGCAAATGGGCAGAACCATTTGACAACGCGTGGCCTTGTGACGCCAAGGATTTGCTTGTTTGACTTGTGCGGTAGAAAATACCACGCCAGAGCCGCTCGCTGCTCAGGATTGAATTTATCAAAAGCAGGCTTATACTTCGTGTTAACCCTTTCGGCAATCTCCAAACCCTCTTCGATGTCAATGTCAAACAATCTCATAACCGTATCAGTTAATAACTTGAGCTCTGCCGTTACGGACTCCATGTGCTTGTGTTGCACGCTCTTAGCACACTTTTTTCTCGTTTTGGCACCGACAAGCTATACTTTTGGTTTCCAGCCAGGTTCATAGGCTCTCTTCCAGAGATTGACGGCCTCGGCATCATTAAGGATATGTCCATTTTGTTTA